>NZ_JBJIAK010000047.1:0-48455 GCF_045310915.1 Mycobacterium sp. SMC-17
GACACCCCAGCCCAACGCCTAGCCGCGCTCTTGAACCAAGCCGCCTAGCCACGTTGCACTAATCGATTGACTTTGAGGGCGAATTCTCGCGATCTTCTTCACGTTCGACGCAAAACGCCCTAGCGGGCAAACATCAAGGCGCGCTTGACTTCCTGGATCGCCTTGGTCACCTGGATGCCACGGGGGCAGGCCTCGGTGCAGTTGAAGGTGGTGCGGCAGCGCCACACGCCGTCGACCTCGTTGAGGATGTCCAGACGCTCGGCGGCGGCCTCGTCACGCGAGTCGAAGATGAACCGGTGCGCGTTGACGATCGCGGCGGGGCCGAAGTACGAGCCCTCGCTCCAGTACACCGGGCACGACGTGGTGCAGCAGGCGCACAGGATGCACTTGGTGGTGTCGTCGAAGCGGGCGCGGTCGGTCTGCGACTGGATGCGCTCACGGGTCGGGGGGTTGCCCGACGTGATGAGGAACGGCTTCACGGCGCGGTAGGCGTCGAAGAACGGCTCCATGTCCACCACGAGGTCCTTCTCCACGGGCAGGCCGCGGATGGGCTCGATGGTGATGGTCAGGTCCTTGCCGGGCTTCTTCGGCAGCAGGTCGCGCATGAGGACCTTGCAGGCCAGCCGGTTCACACCGTTGATGCGCATGGCGTCCGAGCCACACACGCCGTGCGCGCAGGACCGGCGGAACGTCAGCGTGCCGTCGAGGTAGCCCTTCACGTACAGCAGCAGGTTCAGCAACCGGTCGCTGGGCAGGCAGGGCACGCGGAAGCTCTGGAAGCCGGCGGCGTCCGGGTTCTCCGGGTTGAACCGGGCGATCTTCAGCGTGACCATGACGGCGCCTTCGGGCACCGGGGGCAGCGGCGGGTCGCCGGCTTCGGGCTTGTCCAATACGGGTGCACTCATGTCAGTACTTCCGTTCCATCGGCTCGTACCGGGTCTGGACGACAGGCTTGTAGTCCAGCCGGATGTCGGACAGGAGGTCGGCGCCCTGCTTGTAGGCCATGGTGTGGCGCATGTAGTTGGTGTCGTCGCG
Organism: Mycobacterium sp. SMC-17; assembly: GCF_045310915.1. Classification (NCBI taxonomy): domain Bacteria; kingdom Bacillati; phylum Actinomycetota; class Actinomycetes; order Mycobacteriales; family Mycobacteriaceae; genus Mycobacterium; species Mycobacterium sp. SMC-17. The sequence goes on from NZ_JBJIAK010000047.1 coordinate 1,036, forward strand.
GTCCGGGTAGTCCTCGCGGGCGTGGCCGCCACGCGATTCCTTGCGGTTCAGCGCACCGACGACGGTGACCTCGGCCAGTTCGAGCAGGAAGCCCAGCTCGATGGCCTCGAGCAGGTCGCTGTTGTAGCGCTTGCCCTTGTCGTGCACCGTGATTCGGCTGTATCGCTCCTTCAGCGCGTGGATGTCCGTCAGTGCCTGCTTGAGGGTCTCCTCGGTGCGGAACACGGCGGCGTTGTTGTCCATCGACTGCTGCAGCGCGGTGCGGATGTCGGCGACGCGCTCGTTGCCGTGGTCGGACAGGATGTCGCCGACCCAGCCCACGACCATGTCGGCCGGGTTGTCCGGCAGTTCGACGTAGTTGTGGTTCTGCGCGTACTCGGCGGCCGCGATGCCGGCGCGACGGCCGAACACGTTGATGTCGAGCAGCGAGTTGGTGCCGAGGCGGTTGGCGCCGTGCACCGAGACACAGGCGCACTCACCGGCGGCGTACAGGCCCGGCACGATGTTGACGTTGTCGCGCAGCACCTGGCCGTTGATCGTGGTCGGGATGCCGCCCATGACGTAGTGGCAGGTCGGGTACACCGGCACCAGTTCGGTGACGGGGTCGACGCCCAGGTAGGTGCGGGCGAATTCGGTGATGTCCGGAAGCTTGGCCTCCAGCACCTCTTCGCCGAGGTGACGCACGTCGATGTAGACGTAGTCCTTGTTGGGTCCGGCGCCGCGGCCCTCGAGGACCTCCAGCACCATCGAGCGGGCCACGATGTCACGCGGCGCGAGGTCGACGATGGTGGGGGCGTAGCGCTCCATGAAGCGCTCGCCTTCGGCGTTGAGCAGGCGCCCACCCTCACCACGCACGGCTTCCGAGATCAGGATGCCGAGGCCGGCCAGGCCTGTCGGGTGGAACTGGTGGAACTCCATGTCCTCCAAGGGAAGTCCCTTGCGGAAGATGATGCCCAGGCCGTCGCCGGTGAGGGTGTGGGCGTTGGAGGTGGTCTTGTACATCCGGCCCGAGCCGCCGGTGGCGAAGACGATCGCCTTGGCGTGGAAGATGTGGATGTCGCCGGTGGCCAGCTCGTAGGCGATGACGCCGGTGGCGACGGGGCCGCCGGGCGTCTCGGTGAGGACCACGTCGAGCGCGTAGAACTCGTTGAAGAACTGAACGTCGTGCTTGACGCAGTTTTGGTACAGCGTCTGCAGGATCATGTGGCCGGTGCGGTCGGCGGCGTAGCAGGCGCGGCGGACCGGGGCCTTGCCGTGGTCACGGGTGTGACCGCCGAAGCGACGCTGGTCGATGCGGCCCTCGGGCGTCCGGTTGAACGGCATGCCCATCTTCTCGAGGTCCAGCACGGCGTCGATGGCTTCCTTGCACATGACCTCGACGGCGTCCTGGTCAGCGAGGTAGTCGCCACCCTTGACGGTGTCGAAGGTGTGCCACTCCCAGTTGTCGTCCTCGACGTTGGCGAGTGCGGCACACATGCCGCCCTGCGCGGCACCGGTGTGCGAACGCGTCGGGTACAGCTTGGTCAGCACGGCGGTGCGCACGCGCGGGCCGGCTTCCACGGCCGCGCGCATACCCGCGCCACCGGCACCGACGATGACGACGTCGTAGCGATGTTCCTGAATCATCCTGCGAGCCCCTATTTGATGTTCGCGTCGAAGGTGACGAGCACGTAGCTGCCCAGCACCAGGGTGAATCCGGTGGCCAGCAGCAGAATCGAGTTCAGCCAGAACTTGGTGGTGTTCTTGCGGGCGTAGTCACCGATGATGGTGCGCATGCCGTTGGCGCCGTGCACCAGCGCCAGCCACAGCAGGGCCATGTCCCAGATCTGCCAGAACGGCGAGGCCCAGCGCTGCGCGACGTAGTTGAAGTCGATGCGGTAGACGCCGTTCTGCCAGATCAGCCCGATGAACAGGTGACCGAGGGCGAGCAGCACCAGCGCGGCGCCGGAGAAGCGCATGAACAGCCAGGCGTACTTCTCGAAGTACGGGATGCCACGGGCGCGCCGGGGAGCGCGCGGGTGATCGAGGGCGGCGGGGCGGTCGTGCTCGCGCTCCATGACCGGGGCCGGGCGGCCCCCGCGGCGCGCCTCGGCGGCGCCGGAATCAGTGTGCGTGGTCACTTGAGCCACCCGTAGTGCTCAACCATGTGCATGCCCTCTACCCCAACTGCGGCGATGACGACCGCGATCCAGATGGCCAGGATGGTCCACAGCATGACCCGCTGGTACTTGGGTCCCTGCTGCCAGAAGTCGATCAGAATGACTCGCACGCCGTTGAGGGCGTGGTAGAGCACCGCCGCGACCAGGCCCATCTCCATGAACCCGATGATCGGCGTCTTGTAGGTGTTGATCACCTCGTTGTAGGCCTCGGGGCTGACCCGGACCAGAGCCGTGTCCAGAACGTGGACCAGCAAGAAGAAGAAGATGGTGGCACCGGTGATGCGGTGTAGCACCCAGGACCACATGCCCGGGTCGCCGCGATACAGGCTCCGTCGTTTCTGTGCTGAACGCGGCGCGGGTATGGCGGATTCCGCGGCTGCCGCTGTACTCATTTCGACCTCCAACGCCGTCGGTGGACGCGTGACCCGGCAGCAACTTTTTCGCGTGCCGAGCCCAAACCTCGGGGCGACTCTAATCCCAATTTGCGCACAGTCAGAACTAGCGTGTGGGGGGAATGGGCAACCCGCGCCGGAAATTAGGTTTGCCTACATTAACTTACTTGGTGGTCGGGTCGGTCCTCGAGTCAATATCGGGGTGCCGGGAACGGGGTGTCGGCGATGCCGGAAATTGACTGGAAACTGTTGCGCGACAAGGCAATAGCTGTTTCTCGGGGTGCCTATGCGCCCTACTCGAACTTCCCGGTGGGGGCGGCAGCGCTGGTCGACGACGGCCGAATCGTGGTGGGCTGCAATGTGGAAAATGTCTCATATGGCCTCGGCCTCTGCGCGGAGTGTGCTGTGGTCTGCGCCCTACATTCCAGCGGTGGCGGACGGCTGCTCGCGCTGGCGTGTGTGGACGGTTCGGGGGCCGTGTTGATGCCGTGTGGACGCTGCCGGCAGGTGCTGCTCGAGCACGGTGGGCCGGCCATGTTGATCGATCACGCATCGGGTCCGCGGCCGCTGGCCGAACTATTGCCCGACGCCTTCGGGCCGGATGACCTGAACCGCCGGTAACGCCAAGCGGTGCAACACTTCTGATTACCCGCCGGTAACCAGTTTCGATGGGGTCGACCGAGGCCCCGGCAGGAGGATCCCAGCGATGCCGTTCGATGCGCCGACAGTCATTCGCACCAAACGCGACGGCGGTGTGCTGTCCGACGCCGCGATCGACTGGGTGATCGACGGCTATACCCATGGGCGCGTCGCCGACGCGCAGATGTCGGCCTTGTTGATGGCGATCTTCCTGCGCGGCATGACGCCGGCCGAGATCACCCGCTGGACGGCGGCCATGGTCGACTCGGGGGAGCGCTTCGATTTCACCGACCTGCGGCGCGACGGCCGGCCGCTCGCGCTGGTCGACAAGCACTCCACCGGCGGCGTCGGCGACAAGATCACCATCCCGCTGGTGCCCGTCGTCCTGGCCTGCGGTGGCGCCGTCCCACAGGCCGCCGGCCGTGGCCTCGGGCACACCGGCGGCACGTTGGACAAGCTGGAAGCGATCCCCGGGTTCACCGCCGAGCTGTCGAAAGACGCTATCCGCCAACAGCTTTCCGGTATCGGCGCGGCGATCTTCGCGGCCGGGGACCTGGCGCCTGCCGACCGCAAGATCTACGCCCTGCGCGACGTCACGGGCACGACGGAGTCGCTACCGCTCATCGCCAGCTCGATCATGAGCAAGAAACTGGCCGAGGGCGCCCGCTCGCTGGTGCTGGACGTCAAGGTCGGTCGCGGTGCGTTCCTCAAGACCGAGGCCGAGTCGCGTGAGCTGGCGCGCACCATGGTCGACCTCGGCACGGCCTACGGCGTCCCGACACGGGCCTTGCTCACCGACATGGACCGGCCGCTCGGTCGCGCGGTCGGGAACGCGATCGAGGTCGCCGAGTCGCTGGACGTCCTGGCCGGCGGCGGCCCGGACGACGTCGTCGCACTGACCATCGCCCTGGCGCGCGAGATGCTCGACGTGGCCGGCCTCGACGGCGTCGACCCCGCCCAGACCCTGGCCGACGGCACCGCGATGGACTGCTTCCGGCAACTGATCGCCGCACAGGGTGGCGATCCCGAGGCGCCCCTGCCGATGGGGACGCACACCGAGACGGTCGTGGCTTCGCGAAGCGGGGTGATGGGCGACGTCGACGCCATGGCGGTGGCGATGGCGGTGTGGCGGCTCGGCGCGGGACGGGCCCAGCCTGGAGACCCGGTGCAGGCCGGGGCGGGGCTGTACCTCCACCGGCGCAGCGGCGAGCCCGTCGCGGCCGGTGAGACCCTGTTCACGCTGTACACCGAGACTCCCGAGCGGTTGCCGTCAGCGCTTGCCGAGCTCGACGGCGGGTGGTCGGTGGACGACGCGGCACCGCCGCAGCGTCCCGTGGTGCTCGACCGCGTCGAATAGCCGCGAAACCAACGGTGGTCAGCGACTCCGCCCGCCACTAGGGTCGTCCGCATGGCTGACGATGACCTCCGCGACTTCGAGCGCACCGAGTTCACCCACGATGGCACGACCCGCACGGTCTTTCGGAAGGGCACCGGTCCGGCCGTCATCGTGATCGCCGAGATACCAGGCATCACGCCCAAGGTTCTCGACTTCGCCCGCAAGGTCGCCGACCTGGGTTGTACCGCCGTGCTGCCGCACCTGTTCGGCATCCCCGGCCTGGATCCGAACGCCAGCAACCTGGCGGCGCTCAAGGCCATGGGGTCGGCGCTGCCGTCGTGCATCAGCAAGGAGTTCACCATCCTCGCGACCGGAAAGACGTCGCCGGTGGTCGATTGGTTGCGCGCGTTGGCCCGTGCCGAACACAAGCGCTGCGGTGGCCCCGGCGTCGGCGCCATCGGCATGTGCTTCACCGGCGGCTACGCCCTGGCGATGGCCACCGACGACGTCATCCTGGCGCCGGTGCTGTCCCAGCCGTCGATGCCGTTGGGCCTGACCGCCAAGCAGCGCCGCAACATCGACATCTCGCCGGCCGACCTGGAGGTCGTCAAGGGCCGGTGCGCCGCGGGCCTCAACGTCATCGGCATGCGGTTCAAGAGCGACAAGCTGGTGCCGGCAGAGCGTTTCGACTTCCTGCGCGAGCAGCTGGGTGACGCCTTCATCGCCGTCGAACTCGAGGACGCCGACGCCAACCCGGATGCGCGCCTGGCGCCGCACTCGGTGGTCACCGAGCACCTGATCGACGAGCCGGGCCAGGCCACCCGGGCGGCGCTGGACCAGGTGCTGGATCTGTTCCGGACGCGGCTGCTGCTGGCGGACGAGCCGGCGGGCTAAAAGCGACGATCCGGCGCAAGATGGACAGATGACCACCCTGACGCTGGATCAGATCAAGCAGGCACCGAAAGCGCTGTTGCACGATCACCTCGACGGCGGGCTGCGTCCCGCCACGGTGGTGGAGCTGGCCGAACAGAGCGGCTACGGCGACCTGCCCACCATGGACGTCGACGAGCTCGCGAAGTGGTTCCGCACCCAGGCGCACAGCGGATCGCTCGTCCGGTATCTGGAGCCGTTCGCGCACACCGTCGGCGTCATGCAGACCACCGATGCGCTGTACCGCGTCGCGTACGAATGCGTCGAGGATCTGGCCGCCGACAACGTCGTCTACGCCGAGGTGCGGTTCGCGCCCGAACTGCACATCGACGGCGGTCTGGTGCTGGACGAGGTCGTGGACGCGGTGCTGGCCGGGTTCGCGGACGGCGAGAAGGCGGCGGCCGCGGCCGGGCAGGTGACGACGGTCCGCTGTCTGGTCACCGCCATGCGGCACGCGGCCCGGTCTCGCGAGATCGCTGAGTTGGCCATCCGGTTCCGCGACCGGGGCGTCGTCGGCTTCGACATCGCCGGTGCCGAGGCCGGCTACCCTCCGACCCGCCACCTCGATGCCTTCGAGTACATGCGGGGCAACAACGCGCGGTTCACGATTCACGCCGGCGAGGCCTTCGGCCTGCCGTCCATCCACGAGGCCATCGCGTTCTGTGGCGCCGACCGGCTGGGCCACGGCGTCCGCATCGTCGACGACATCGAGGAGGGGCCGGACGGCACCTTCCACTTGGGTCGGGTGGCGAACATCGTGCGGGACAAGCGAATTCCGCTGGAGATGTGCCCGAGCAGCAACGTGCAGACCGGCGCCGCGGCCAGCATCGCCGAGCATCCGTTCGACCAACTGGCGCGGCTCCGCTTCCGCGTCACCGTGAACACCGACAACCGCCTGATGAGCGACACCACCATGACGCAGGAGATGGCGCTCCTCGTGAACGAGTTCGGCTACGGCTGGACCGACCTGCAGCGGTTCACCATCAACGCCATGAAGTCGGCCTTCATCCCGTTCGACGAGCGACTGGCGATCATCGACGACGTCATCAAACCGCGCTACGCCGTGCTGGTCGGGTAACTGTCGGTCGGGGTGTCGTCGACGAAGCCGGAGCGCCCGGCCGCGCCCGCCGACACCGTCTCCTGCTGAGCGGGCTGCTGGAACGCCTTCGGCACGAACTTCTCGGTGTTGTACTTACCGCGCGGGTGCACCACCTGCGGCCACCAGAACCAGCGGCCGAGCAGCACCGCGATCGACGGCATCAGCAGCGACCGCACGATGAAGGTGTCGATCAGCAGACCGATCGCGATGGTCGAACCCATCTGCGCCAGCACGATCAGCTTGCTGGCCATCATGCCGGCCATGGTGGCCGCGAACACCAGTCCGGCCGAGGTGACGACACCGCCGGTGCCGGCCATGGACCGGATGATGCCGGTCTTGAGGCCGGCGTGGATCTCGTCCTGGAACCGCGAGACGAGCAGCAGGTTGTAGTCCGAGCCGACCGCCAGCAGGATGATGACCGACATCAGCATGACCAGCCACTGCACCTGAATCCCGAACAGGTCCTGCCACAGCAGTACCGAGATGCCGAACGACGCGGCGATGGAGCTGCCCGCGGTGGCGACGATTGTCAGTGCCGCGACGGCGCTGCGGGTCAGGATCAGCATGATCATGAAGATGAGTGTCAGCGAGGACGCGACGGCGATCATCAGGTCGTAGCGGGCACCGTCGGCCATGTCCTTGTAGGTCGCCGCGACGCCGCCGAGGTAGATCTTGGCGTCCGACAGCGACGACATCTTCAAGGCGTCCTGCGCGGCCTCGCGTTCGGACGCCACCCGGGCGATGCCGTCGACGGTCGCCGGGTCGGACTGGTGGGTGATGAACATGCGCGCGGACTTGCCGTCCGGTGACATGAACATCTTCACCCCGCGCTGGAAGTCCGGGTTCTGGAAGGCCTCCGGCGGCAGGTAGAACAGGTCGTCGTTCTTGGCGCCGTCGAAGGCGGCACCCATCGACAGCGCGGTGTCGTTCATGGCCTGCATCTGGTCGATGAGGGCCTTCTGCGAGTTGTACGACGCCAGCGACAGGTCCCGGCTGGTCTTCATCGACGCGATGGTCTGGGGAAGCAGCGCCGTCAGCTTCGGTGCCAGTTCGGCCAGCTTGTCGGTGTTGATCTGGACGTCGCCGGTCCGGTCGGTGAGTTCATCGATGCCGTCGAGGGAGTCGAACACCGACCTGATGGCCGCACACATCGGGATGTCGAAGCAGTGCGGTTCCCAATAGAAGTAGTTGCGCATCGGCCGGAACTGGTCATCGAAGTTCGCAATGTTGTCGCGCATCTCCTCGGTCACCTTGAGCAGTTCCTGTGACTTCCGGTCCGACTCCTGGGTCAGCCTGGTCTGCTCGAGGGACAGCGCGTACTGCTTCTCGAGGATGCTGATCGAGACGTTGGTCGCATCGATCGTTCTGAGCTGGTCTTCCAGCTGCTTGCGCTGGAACGGCAGGTTCATGTTGCTGGTCTGGCCCGAGATGCTCGTCTGGAACGGGATCGAACTGTGCTGGATGGGAATGCCCAGCGGCCGCGTGATGCTCTGCACCATCGCGATGCCGTCGGTGTGCATCACGTTGCTGGCAATCTTGTTCAGCACCAACATGTCAGCGGGATTGCGCATGTCGTGGGTCGACTCGACCATCAGGATGTCGGGGTTCATCCGGGCCTGCGTGAAATGCCGGTCCGCGGCCGCGAAGCCGACGTTCACCGGGGCGTTCTCGGGCAAGTAGTAGCGGTCGTTGTAGGCCGGCTTGTAGCCGGGGATGGCGACGATGCCGACCAGCACCACGAACAGGCTGGCCACCAGAATCGGTGCGGGCCAGCGCACCACGGCCGTCCCGATGCGCCGCCAGAACCGGCTTTGCGGCGGCCGCTTGGATTCGTACATCCCGACGCGGCTACCGAGGTACAGGACGGCCGGGCCCAGCGTCACCGAGATCGCCACCACCACGAGCATGCCGATCGCGACCGGTGCGCCCATCGTCGTGAAGTAGGGCAGACGGCAGAAGCTGAGGCAGTACGTGGCGCCGGCGATGGTCAGGCCCGAGCCCACGATGACGGGGGCGACGGACTTGAACGTCGCGTAGTACGAGTCGTCCCGGTCCAGGCCGATGCCGCGGTCTTCGCGATACCGCCCGAAGATGAAGATCCCGTAGTCGGTGGCCGCCGCGATGGCCAGCATCGTGAGGATGTTGCCCGCGAACGTCGTCAGCCCGAAGACGTCATGGGTGGCGAGCACCGACACCACGCCGCGGGCGGTCAGCAGCGCCAGGAAGGTCAGGAACAACTGGACCAGGGTGGTCCTGATCGAGCGGTAGACCACCAGCAACATGCCGGCGATGGCGACCAGGGTGATCAGCGTGATCATGGCCAGGCTCGCGTTGCCGATGACGTGCAGGTCGTCGGTCAGGGCGGCGGGGCCCGCGACATAGGCCTGCACGCCCGGCGGTGCCGTCGTCTCCTCGATGGCCTTGCGGACGGCCTCCACGCCTTCGTTGGCGAGCGTCATGCCCTGCTCGCCGGCGAGGTTGATCATCACGTACGACGCCTTGCCGTCGGCGCTCTGTGCGCCGGCCGCGGTCAGCGTGTCGCCCCAGAAGTCCTGGATGTGCTGGATGTGCTCGGGATCGCGCTGCAGCTTGCGGATGATCTCGTCGTAGTACTTGTGGGCGTCCGGGCCGAGCGCTTCCTTGCCTTCGACGACGACCATGATCGTGCTGTTGGAGTTGAACTCCTTGAAGTTGGCGCCCATCAACTTCATGGCCTTCATCGAAGGCGCGTCCTCGGGGGCCATCGGTGCGGCGTGCAGCTCGCCGACGACCTCGAGCTGCGGTGCCGCGACGTTCACCAGGACCGCGATTGCGACCCAGAACAGGATGATCGGCACCGACAGGATGCGCAGCGCATGGGCGAACTTCGGCCGCTTGTCTGCCGTCTTGTGTTGTGTCTCAAGTGTTTCGGTCATGCGGACTTCACCAGGCAGTAGGTCTGGGCGTTGACGCCATTGGCGGATTGCTCCTCGCGGACGGTGCCGTTCACCGTGACACGGCAGCCGATGTGGTCGCTGCTCTGCTCACTGTCGCTGCGCGCCATCAGGTTCGCGCTGACGGTCGGCAGCGTGGTCGACAACGTGACGGACCAGGGCAGCGTGGCGTTCACCGAGTGCACATTGGCGTCCGGATCGAAATAGCTGATCTCGGCCGAGGTCCCGGGCGGCCCGTAGACCTCGTACACCAGGACCTTGGGGTTGAACTGGACGATCTCGACGCCCGCGCCGGCATGCGCGTTGAGGTTCTCCGACCCGAACTTCGCGTGCAGGCGGGACACCACGAGGCCCGACACCGCCAACACGACCGCCAGCAGAAGCGGTATCCAGACCTTTTTCAGTAGGCCCTTCGGCAACAACCGCACCCGACCACCTTCCCGCTCAACGCGCGCTGATCGAATCCCCGACGATCAAGCTTGCTGCCCTCGCCTGCCCCGGGCAGACGGCTCCGCTCACTCAGCGGATTCTTGGGAAATTCTTACGCCTTGCTAACTAATTTTGCAACGCGGCGTAATTGTGTGTCGGCTGTGAGCGCCCGCGACGGCCGGGTGACGTGGGGTTTCAGTCGGACAGAACGGCCCGCAGCGCGTCGGCGAATTCGCCGGGCGCGCTCATGAACCCGCCGTGATCGCCCGGGAAGATGACGGGCTCGACGCCCAGCAGGCGGCACAGCGCCATCGAGGTGCCGTGAGTGATGAGATGCTCCGACTCGGCGCCGACGCCCACCACGACCCGGCCGGCCCTCAACGCCTGATGATCAGGCACATACGTTGTGGTGCAGAGCAATTCATGATTGAAGAACCGGGACAGGTCGGCGAGTTGCCTGGCCATCTCGTCGGGCGCGGGCGCCGGTCCGGGCGGTACCGACGCCCCGTCGCCGGACTCGTCGAAGCCCGCCGTCGCCATGAACTTCGCCATGGCGGCGCCGGGACCATCACTGTGGAACGTCGCGATGATCTCCTGAGTCGCCGTGCGCTGCCTGGCGGCTTCCGATGCGGGCAGCAACTCGAGTAGGGGCGGCTCATGCGCGATCAGCGTCCGCACCCAGCCGGGGTGCCTGGCGGCCAGCGCCAGGCCGGTGACGGCGCCGCCGCTGGAGCCGAACACGTCAGCCGGGCCGGCGCCCAGGTCCTCGAGGATCGCGGCGACGTCGTCGGCCCGCAGTTCGGGCGTGGAGTCCTGCGCGGGATCGTCGATGGGGCTGGCGCCGAGCCCGCGCGGGTCGTACGTCACGACGGTGTGGTCGACAGCCAGGGCGTCGGCCACGGCGGCGAACTCTGATGCCGTCATGGGTGAACCGATGATGGCCAACACCGGCCCGCTGCCTCGCACCTCGTAATGCAGGGTGGCGCCGGGGACGGCGAGGTTGCGGACGAGGGGCTGGGCGCTGGTCTGGGTCATGTCAGTGCAGACCGGGTACGCGCCCGGAACTCATCGTTCGTTTCCCGGGCGGGTTACTCCTGACGCAGGCGCGACTCGACGAAACGCTCCAGCGTCTCCCACTGGGCGACGGCCTCGGCATACGGCTTCGACGGGGCGCCGACGGTCTCGGGCTCCAGCACATGACCGACGAACTTGCCCAGCGGCTGGCTGGTGGTCAGGTACTTGTCGGCGGTGCCGTCCTCGGCGTAGTCGCAGACGTCGCGCACGAACTCGACTGCCAAGTCCAGCTGCTCGCGGTCGACGGCCTCGGGGCCGTCGGCGATGTCGTCGGACAGACCGCTGAGCACGTAGACGTTGTCCTCGGTGACGCGGATCTGCAGCGAGCCGTCGGTGGCCGCGGTGCGGATGTCGCTGTACGCCTCGAAGCTCGACAGGTCGCTCTCGTGCTCGTCGGCCAGATAGCGGGCCAGGGTGCGCTCCGAGCCGAACACGCTGATGCGGCCGTTGCGCCCGAGGAACCGCGGCTGGTCGTTGTAGTAGCAGCGCAGCGTGTAGAGGGTGCCGCCCTTGGTCATGATGCGGATCGGGTCGATGCCGACGCGCTCCCAGAAGTCCTCGTCGCTGCCGAGCAGCTGCCGCTCGGCCTGCGCGGTGAGCGCCGCCTCCTCGGAGTCGGTGTCGACCTCGTCCTCGATGACCACGTCGTCGGCGTCGGTCTCGTCGACCTCATCGAGTTCTTCTTCTTCAGGCTCGGGTGCGGGCTCGTCGAGCTCGGCCTGGGCCTTCTCGGCGGCCTTGGCGTCGACCTCGGGGGTGGTCACCAGGGCGTCGATGGCATCGAGGACGTGGTCCCAGCTGCGGCCGACTGCGGCCTCGATATCGGCCCAGCGCTTACGACCGGCGCGGCCCGAGAAGGCCTCGGCGCCGCCGCCGAGCGTCGACAGCACGGGGTTGCCGTTGAAGAACTTGGCGACGGCGATCAGGTCGCAGACCGAGCCGAGGGCACCGACCACCTGGAGCGTCCGCCGCAGCGCGGTGACCGACTCTTCGGTGGGCTTCTCCGCGACCAGCTCGGGCACGCCGACGAGGTCATGCAGGTGGCTCTCGTCAGGGTTCAGGCGGTGCGCGTTGGCCTCGCCGAGCGCCTTCCACTTCGGGTGGTCGGCGAGGTCGTTGTCGGTGTTGGTCCGCACGAAAGCGGCCAGGTCCGCGACGGATTCGAAGGCGTAGAGGTCGTCCCCGTGGCCGAGGAACGCTTCCCACTCGTCGTCGGAGTCGCGCCACAGCGGCGCCCACAGGGTGTACAGATCGCCATTGGTCAACCCGAGCCGAACCGGCACGATGTCAGCAGCCATGCGGCACAGCCTATCGACGTGTGCGTTGGGCCACGCTGGGGGCATCTTGTCGGTGCAGATCGTCGCGCAGGTGGTGCAGGACGACGCCGGGGTCGGCGTCGTTCGCCGTCAGCTCGGCTGCCGCGCGCTTCAGCGCCGCGAGCGCCGCGCGGGCGCGGGCCATCGCGTCGTCGTAGTCGCCAGCGGTCATGCCGTCGGGCGGAAGAAGCCGTGGAAACCCTGATTCAGGTTGGTCGTTCGGATCGGGGACAGCTGAACCGGATCGCCCGCCTCCACCATGAGGCCGTTCCCGACGATCATCGCGACGTGGCCATCCCAGACCGCCAGGTCGCCCGGGCACAGCGAGCCGCGGTCGATGGCGGCGCCGACGTCCTGCTCCTGCGCCAGCCGCGGCAGGTTGAGTCCGGCCTCGCGATACGCCCACTGCGTCAGGCCGCTGCAGTCCAGCCCCACGCCGGGCGTCGTGCCACCCCACACGTAGGGGACGCCGAGTTGGGTGAGGGCGTGCCGGACCGCGTCGGCCGCGACATTGTTTGGCGCGGTGGCGGTGCTGCCGTCGGGCAGCGTGATGGCTTCACCGGCGCCGAATTTCTCGGGGTCGGGTGGGCGGCGGTGGTTTCGTGCGCCGAGCGCGGCCTGGGCGGCATGCGCCGCCGGTGCGGCGAGCGTCCCGAGCCCGCTGCCCCAATTGGCGCCCTGTCCGGAGGCCGTGCCGAGGCTCGGCAGGTTCATGCCCGGCCCGGCCCCTGATCCGCTTGCCCCCCAAGGTGATCCGTGGCTCTGGGGTGCGGAGGCGCTCGTCGTCGTGGTGATCTGCTCGGCCTGTGCGGCGAGCTCGGTGTGCAGCTCGTCGACGACGGTGATGGCCTCATCGAGGGCGCGGCTGGCTTCGTCGATGAGCGCGGCGGCGTCGGCCGGGGATTCGAGGGTGGCTTCCAGCTCGGCGGCCCTGGCCTCGAAGTTCCGCAGGATGGTGTCGAGTCGTTCGCGGGCCCGGGCCACGGCGGCTGCGGCCAGCTCCGTGTGCGTGCTCAGCTGACCGGCCGACATCGCCATCGCCACGATGGCGATGACCGCCGCGCTCGCGAACTGGCCCGCGCTGCCTGCTGCCGCGCCGGTCCACTGGTCCTGGGTCCGCTGCCACCCGTCGTCGGCAGCGGCGGCCACGCCGTCGAGCCCGGTTTGCACCGCACGCAGGGCACCGGCCGGATCCGCGCCCGAGAAGCCGGGGCCCACCAGTGCCTGCACGTCTCGGATCGGCGCGGCCAGCGCGGCTGTCAGGGAGCCCGTCACCACCAGGTTCCGATCCGGCCGCCGACGTTGTGGTCGGCGTCGACGAAGGTGTTCGCGGTGGCGACGGCGGTCGTGGCGCCGGCGTCGAGATGCGCGCTGAGGCGGTACGCCAACTGGGCCTGGTGGTGCGTCGCCTGCGCCAGGGCCGCGGCGAAGGCCTCGCCCACGGGGCCGAACACGTCGAACTGTCGGGCGATGGCGGTCAGGTCCGCGGCGTGCGCGGCCAGTTCGGTGCTGTGACCGCGGTAGTCCGCGGACAGGTTGTGCAGGGCTGACGGGTCCACGGTCAGGTTTCGGATCATGTGGATAAGACGGGCGCCGCGCCCGTTCGGTTCCATTAATGTTGGCGCCCATGGACGTCCGGGTCGTCGATCACCCTCTGGCCGCGGCGCGGCTGACCACTCTGCGCGACGAGCGCACCGACAACGCCGGGTTCCGGGCGGCGCTGCGCGATCTGACGCTGATGCTGGTCTACGAGGCCACGCGCTCGCTGGCCAGCGAGGAGTTGCCGGTGCAGACCCCGGTCGCCGCGTGCACCGGCTCGCGTCTGTCGAACCCGCCACTGCTGGTTCCGGTGCTGCGGGCGGGCCTGGGCATGGTCGACCAGGCACACGCGCTGATTCCGGAGGCCCAGGTCGGCTTCGTCGGCATGGCGCGCGACGAGACGACTCACCAACCGACGCCGTATCTGGAGTCCCTACCGGCCGACCTGAGTGGCCGGCCGGTGATGGTGCTCGACCCGATGCTGGCCACCGGTGGGTCGTTGGCGTACACCCTGCAACTCCTGGTCGACCGCGGGGCCGACGACATCACCGCGGTGTGCGTGGTGTGTGCGCCGGAGGGAATTGTGTTGGTGGAGAAGGCGGTTCCGTCACTGCGACTGTTCACGGCCACCATCGATGCCGCGCTGAACGACGATGCCTACATCTTGCCGGGCCTGGGCGATGCGGGGGATCGGCAGTTCGGTCCGCGCTAGTGGACGATCGGCCCGGTCGGGGTCGGTAGCGGGGTTTGGCTCGGCCGGGGAACCGCATCGGGCAGATTCGGCTTGCCGGTGGAGTCGACGGACACCGTGCCGCCCCAGGCCATGAGAGCGCCGGTGTTGCAACCGCCTTCGATTCCGGTGGCGAAGACGCTCACCTGCATCGCACCTGCCGACATGTGGGCGTGCGGGCCCACGGCGGTCTGGCCAGGGCTGAGCCGGTAGCTGCTGCTGAGGGTGCCCGGAGTTCCTGCGGGGCTGACCGAGAAGCGCACCGAGATATCGGAACAGCCGTCGGCGGCATTGGTGAAGGACGGCTGCACCCAGTCGTCGGTCGGAAGGTCGAAGCGGAGCACCGCCGGCTGCCGGCAGTCCTGCACGGTGGCAGGCCGACAGTACGTCGAGATGTACTGCTCGGCGTGGACCGCGGCCGCCGGTGGGGCGAGAGCGATGCCCGCAGTACCGATTCCGCCGATCAGGACCGTCGCGGCGCCACCACAGCGCCGAGCGAGTGTGTTGTCCGACATGCCGACACCTCTTTCCTCCGATGAATCGAGGCTAAGTCGCACAGGAGCCCGCCGGATATAAGGGATCTCCCTACGGTTCGGCGTCAGGCCGGGGCCAGCAGGCCGGTGACCACGGCCTCGACGTCGCGTAGTTCGGCTGCGGCCGACGTCCGACCGGTCGCCAGATCGGCGGTCGGCGGCTTGCTGACCTCGATGTAGCACTTGATCTTTGGCTCGGTTCCCGACGGGCGCACCGCCACCCGCAGGCCACCGCCGGTGAAGACCAGGGCGTCGGTGCGCCGTTTTCCCCGCAGCTCGGCCAGGTCCTCGATCCGCACCGGGACACCGGCGATCTGGGCCGGCGGCTCGGCGCGCAGGCGGGCCATCACCGCGTCGGCGTCGGTGTGCACCGAGACCGCGCCGGTGACGTGGACGCCGAATTTCGTGGCCAGGGCGTCCAGCCGATCCTGCACCGACTGGCCCTGATGGCGAAGTGCCACAACCAGATCGCAGAACACCACGGCCGCGCTGATGCCGTCCTTGTCGCGCACGGCATCGGGGTCGACGCAGTGCCCGATGGCCTCTTCGTACGCGTACCGCAGCGTGGCACCAGGGATGTCCTGGTCGGCGCGCGCCAGCCATTTGAAGCCCGTCAGCGTTTCGACGTGGTGGGCCCCGTGGTCGGCGGCGATCTTCGCGAGCAGCTGCGACGAGACCAGTGAACTGGCGACGACGGTGGTCGCGGCTTCCTCGGGAGTCAGGTTCGACAGCAGATAATCGCCCAGCAGCCAACCGGTTTCGTTACCGGACAACAGGCGCCAGCCACTCGTGGTCGGGATGCCCACGGCGCAGCGGTCCGCGTCGGGGTCCAGGGCGATGGCGACTTCGGCGCCGGCCTCGGCGGCGAGGGCGAGCAGCAGGTCGGTGGCGCCGGGTTCCTCGGGGTTGGGGAACGCGACGGTGGGGAAGTCGGGATCGGGCTCGAATTGTGTTGCCACCGTCCGGATATCACTGATACCGGCGCGGTTCAGGACGTCGATCGCCAGCGCGCCACCGACACCGTGCATCGCGGTCAGCGCCACCCGGACCTCGCCTTGTGTCCGGCGTAGTGACCCGGCCCGGCGCGCGTACTGCTCGATGAGGGTTTCGTCGACGGGCGTGACGGGCTGCCGGGCGATGCCGGTCGGTGCCTGCCGCATGGCCGTTTCGATGTCCCGGTCGGTGGGTGGGACGATCTGGATGCCGCCGTCGAAGTACACCTTGTAGCCGTTATCGGCAGGGGGATTGTGCGAAGCGGTGATCTGTACGCCGGCAACGGCGTCGAGCTGCCGCACCGCGTAGGCCACGACCGGGGTCGGCGCGGGGTGGGGGAGAAGGATGACGGAAAACCCTTCGGCGGCAAAGATTTCCGCGGTCGCGGTGGCGAATTCGTCGGAGTGGTGCCGGGCGTCCCGGCCGACCACGACCGTCGACCCGCCCAGGCAACGGTCCTTGAGCACCTGCGCCACGGCCCACGTCGCGCGGCTGACGGTGGTGACGTTCATGGCGTCGAGGCCCTCACGCATGGGGCCACGCAGGCCCGCGGTGCCGAAGGTCAGGGGTGTGTGGTTCACGGGGCCATTGTGCTCGCAGTGGGCGGACGTATGCGGCGACGTTGGAAAGATGACGACGGGACTATCTACGAGTGGGACAGCCAGCACGGCAAGGTTGAGGTCTACAACAAGCGTGGCGTTCATCAAGGCGAGTTCGACCCGGGCACGGGTGCGCAGACAAAGCCAGCAGATCCCGGAAGGAAGGTGGAGCCGTAGTGCTTACGTGGTGGCTTCAGGGTTTTGACCGCACGACGGAGCGACTAGTGCAGGAGACGCATCTGACCCGTCTGACGGTGGCTGCGATTCGCGAGATCCTGCGGGTCGACGATGACATTCCTGTGGAGCCCTTTGACTTCGATATTCCGAACCTCGATGCGGTTCGATCACTGGCGGAGTATGCGGATCAGCCGATTGCAATCGATGAAGCGCTCATCTATCAGTTGGGTTGCTACGAGGGCTCATAGAAGTTTCGAAACGCCTGAATCGGCTTTCGTTGGGCGTTGCCTCCATCAAAGCTTGGTGTCGCTGTCTCACAACCGCGCCAACACCTCGCCCAGCAGCGTCCCCATCCGGGTCGCTGACTGGCGTCCGGCCTCCAGGACCTCGGCGTGGCTCAGCGGCTCACCGGTCATACCGGCCGCCAGGTTGGTCACCATCGAGATGCCCAGCACCTCGGCGCCGCCGGCGCGGGCCGCGATGGTCTCGTGCACGGTCGACATGCCGACCAGGTCGGCGCCCAGGGTGCGCAGCATCCGGATCTCGGCGGGTGTCTCGTAGTGCGGGCCGGGCAGCCCGGCATACACGCCTTCGGTCAGCGACGGGTCGACCGCGCGGGCCAGTGCCCGCAGCCGCGGCGAATAGGCGTCGACGAGATCGACGAACTGGGCGCCGACCAGAGGCGACCGCGCCGTCAGGTTCAGGTGGTCGCTGATCAGCACCGGCTGGCCCACCGAGTACTCCGCACGCAGGCCGCCGGCGGCATTGGTCAGCACCACGGTGCCCACACCGGCCGCGATGGCGGTGCGCACCGGGTGCACGACATGGCGCAGGTCGTGGCCCTCATAGGCATGGATGCGGCCCAGCAGGACCAGCACGTTGCGGCCGCCGACCTGCAGCGCGAGTGCCTGACCGCCATGACCCGACGCGGTCGGTGGGGTGAATCCGGGCAGGTCACCCATGGCGATGGTGGCTGACGGCTCGCCCAGCACGGCGGCGGCCGGGGCCCAGCCGGAACCGAGGACGACGGCCACGTCGAAGCCGGCGATTCCGGTGCGGTCACGGATGGCGGCGGCGGCCGCAGCGGCGGCGGAGTCAGGGGTGGCCTGCGGATCGGTCACGGCGTCCACCTTAGTTGCCAGCTGCGGCCGAACAGGCCGGTGCGATACTTCCATGATGCTGACGGGAGACGCCCTGCAGACGGTCACCGATGCCGTCGCGCGTCACCGTGCCGATTTGATCGAGCTGTCCCACTCGATCCACGCCGAACCGGAACTGGCTTTCGCGGAGCACCGCAGCTGCGCCAAGACCCAGGCGCTCGTGGCCGAGCGCGGCTTCCACGTCACCCCGGCCGCCGGCGGCCTGGATACCGCGTTCCGTGCCGACTACGGCAGCGGCGAGCTGGTGATCGGCGTCTGCGCCGAGTACGACGCGCTGCCCGGTATCGGACATGCGTGCGGGCACAACATCATTGCCGCGTCGGCGGTCGGCACGGCGCTGGCGCTGGCCGAGGTCGCCGACGAGATCGGCATCACCGTGGCATTGATCGGTACGCCCGCCGAAGAGGCCGGCGGCGGAAAAGCGTTGCTGCTGAAAGCCGGCGTATTCGACGACGTCGCGGCATCGGTGATGCTGCACCCCGGTCCGGTCGACATCGCGGGGGCGCGGTCCCTGGCGCTGTCCGAGGTGTCTGTGGCCTACCGCGGGCGCGAGTCGCACGCCGCCGTCGCGCCCTACCTGGGCATCAACGCCGCCGATGCGGTGACGGTCGCCCAGGTCGCGATCGGGCTTCTGCGTCAGCAGTTGACGCCCGGTCAGATGGTGCACGGCATCGTCACCGACGGCGGTCAGGCGCCGAATGTGATTCCGGCGCATACGGAATTGCTGTACACGATGCGGGCCACGGACTCCGCGTCACTCGACGAACTGGAAGTACGCATGTTCTCGTGCTTCGCGGCCGGCGCCTTGGCGGCGGGCTGCACGCACGAGGTGACGGAGGTGTCGCCGCGGTATGACGCGCTGACGCCCGATCCGTGGTTGACGACGGTGTTCCGCGCCGAGATGGAGCGTCTCGGCCGGACGCCGCTGCCGGTGGACCTGGAAGTGTCTGTGCCCCTTGGCAGTACCGACATGGGCAACGTCACGCAGGTGATGCCGGGAATCCACCCGGTCGTCGGGATCGAGGCCAATGGCGCGTCGATCCATCAGCCGGAGTTCACCGCGGCGGCGGCGGGGCCGAGTGCGGACAAGGCCGTCACCGAAGGCGCGATCATGTTGGCGCGCACGGTGGTTGCGCTGGCGCAGGCGCCTGACGAGCGGGCTCGGGTTTTGCAGAAGATGGCGGACCGGGCGGCGGTTCAGCGACAAGTGAAGGCAGGGCGCGGATGACCCTCTCGGACCACGCCGAGCGCTGGCTGGCCACGAACTACGACGACCTGGTCGGCTGGCGGCGGCATCTGCACGCCAACCCCGAGTTGGGCCGGCAGGAGTTCGAGACCACCAAGTTCGTTGCGACGCGGCTGGCCGAGGCCGGGTTGAACCCGAAGATTCTGCCCGGCGGTACCGGCCTGACGTGCGATTTCGGTCCCGAGGACCGGCCGCGGATCGCCCTGCGCGCCGACATGGATGCGCTGCCGATGGACGAGCGCACCGGCCTGCCGTTCGCCTCGACCGTGCCCAATGTGGCGCACGCCTGCGGACACGACGCGCACACCGCGGTGCTGCTCGGCACCGGGTTGGCTCTGGCGTCGGCGCCGACGCTGCCGGTCGGTGTGCGCCTGGTGTTCCAGGCCGCCGAGGAGCTGATGCCCGGCGGCGCGCTGGACGCCATCTCCGCGGGTGCACTGGCTGGTGTGTCGAGAATCTTTGCGCTGCACTGTGATCCGCGGCTCGAGGTCGGCAAGGTCGCCACCATTCCGGGTCCCATCACCTCGGCCGCCGATCAGATGGAGATCACCCTGCACTCGCCGGGCGGCCACACGTCGCGCCCGCACCTGACCGGTGATCTGGTCTACGCGCTCGGCTCGCTGATCACCGGGGTGCCCGGCATCTTGTCCCGCCGCGTCGATCCGCGGCACAGCACCGTCATGGTGTGGGGCGCGGTCAACGCCGGATTCGCGTCGAACGCCATCCCGCAGACGGGCACCCTGGCCGGGACCATCCGCACCGCCAGCCGTGATGCCTGGGTCGAGATGGAATCGATTGTCCGCGAGATCGTTTCGTCCCTGCTGGCGCCGCTCAACGTGGATCACACGGTGCTGTACCGCCGCGGCGTCCCGCCGGTGGTCAACGAGGAACTCTCGACGCGCATCATGACCCACGCCATCGAGGCGCTGGGCCCCGATGCCCTGGCCGACACCAAGCAATCCGGTGGCGGCGAAGACTTCTCGTGGTATCTCGAGGAGGTGCCGGGGGCCATGGCGCGCCTCGGCGTGTGGCCCGGCGTCGGCCCGCAGTTGGACCTGCACCAGCCGACCTTCGACCTCGACGAACGCGCCCTCGCCGTCGGCGTCCGGGTCCTCGTCAACATCATCGAACAGGCCGCCGCTTTTTAACCCGCGGGCGCGCGTGTCTGCTCCTAACCGCGAGCGGCCGTGTTTGTACGCCGACACGCCGTGTTTCGCGTGCATCTTGGGGCCGCTCACGCTCGCCGAGGGGCCGTGAACTGCGCACCTGATCCACGTGCCGCGAAATTCCACAGTTCGTGATTGATCCACAGATCGTCTGATGCGCCTTTCGGCCACAGCCGTGGAAGCAGAGCATCAACGACGTGGACGCCGACCTTCAAGCACTACTCGACCTCCAGCATGGAGTAGCTACCAGCGCTCAGATCCTGTCGAAGCTGTCCCGCAGGACATTTGACTCGTATCTGAAAACTGGTGCCCTCGAACGTATCTGGCAAGGGATCTACTCGCGGGGTGAACCCGACGACTGGACGCGGCTGCGCGGCCTGGACCTCTCGGCCGGCAAGCCGGTCCCGGTGTGTCTGGGGACGGCGGCGGCCCTCTACGGATTCGACACCGAGAATCCCAAGGACCTGCATGTGCTCAATCCCGCAGGTTCACATCTGCGGCACGCCGATGGACTGGTGATCCATCGCCGCGACGGCGCACCGATGGTTGTGGAGCAGGGCCGGCCCGCGACCGCGCCGGCGTGGACTGCGATCGAAGTGGCACGCTCGCTGCGAAGGCCACGTGTACTGGCGACGCTCGATGCTGCTCTGCGTTCCGGCACCTGCGACCGGGTGGAGCTGTCGCGAGCGGTGACCAGGCAGGCCGGACGTCGTGGAATCGTCATCGTGAGGGAGATGTTGCCGATCGCAGATCCGCGCGCGGAGTCGCCGATGGAGAGCGAGGCGCGCCTCGTGATGATCGACGGCGGCCTACCGATGCCCGAACTGCAATACGAGGTCATCGACGGCCGGGGAAAGCTGCGTCGGCTGGATTTCGCGTGGCCGCAGTACATGGTCGCCGCAGAGTACGACGGATTGGATTGGCACAGCGGACCGGACGCGATGTTGGCCGACCGCGAGCGCAGTTCGGCACTGATGGACGTCGGATGGACGGCGATCTCGATGGTGTTCGAGGACGTCCGCTACCGCCCGGACGACCTCGTCGCGCGCATCAACGCGAACTTCGGGCGCGCTCGCGCCGCCTGAGCGACCCCAAATTGCACGCGAAACACGGTGTGTCGCTGTACAAACACGGCCGCTCGCGGAAAGGAGGTTGCCGCTCGCGGGAAAGAAAAAGGGACTAGGGCCCGATGTTGCGGGAGGGGCGGGTGCGGAGGTGGTGGACGTAGTCCGCGGGGGCGCCGGCGATCTCGGCGGCCTCGGCCATGACGCCGAGGTACCGCGCCGAGGGCAGCCCGCCTTCCCAGGCGTCGACGACGTACATCCAGGCCAGCACGGGGTCGGTGGAGGTGTCCGACGACACCCGGTGCACCCGGCAGCGGATCTTCTTGTGGATCCCCAGCTCGGAGCCTTCCCACCGGTCCAGGCGTTCCTCGTCCTCGCGCGTCATGTCGTAGAGCACGACGAAGACCTTCGAGAGCGGATCCTCGACCAGCGTCGCCAGCGCGCCCTCCCAGCCGATGTCGGCGCCGGCGAACGTCAGTCGCCAGCCGTGCAGCCACCCCGTGGCCGCCATCGGAGAATGAGGCGCCCGCTGAAGCATCTGCTCCGGATGCATGTTCGATCCGTAAGCGGCGTAGAGCGGCACTCGGCAAGCCTACGGCTTGTTGTCCGGCGACCAACACCCAACTCGGGGTTAGATGTAGCCGTGGCTACCCGCATCGTGATCATCGGCGGCGGTCCCGCCGGATATGAGGCCGCCCTGGTCGCCGCCGGTTACGGCCGTGAGGCAACCGAGGTGACCGTCGTCGACCGCGACGGCATCGGCGGTGCCTGCGTGCTCTGGGACTGCGTGCCGTCCAAGACCTTCATCGCGTCGACGGGCGTGCGCACCGAGCTGCGCCGCGCCGACGGGCTGGGCTTCGACATCAAGATCGAGGACGCCAAGATCTCGTTGCCGCAGATCAACAACCGGGTCAAGACGCTGGCTCGCAGCCAGTCCGTCGACATCGGCGGGCAACTGCTGCGCGCCGGCGTCAACGTCGTGGCCGGCCGCGGCGAGCTCGTCGACAGCATCCCGGGAATGGCGCACCACCGGGTCAAGGTCACGACGCCCGACGGGCGGTCCGGCGTGCTGAAGGCCGACGTGGTGCTGATCGCCACCGGCGCCAGCCCCCGGGTCCTGCCCAACGCGGTGCCCGACGGCGAACGCATCCTGAACTGGCGGCAGCTGTACGACCTCACCGACCTGCCGGAGCACCTGGTCATCGTGGGCTCGGGCGTCACCGGCGCCGAGTTCTGCAACGCCTACACCGAACTGGGCGTCAAGGTCACGGTGGTGGCCAGCCGCGACCAGATCCTGCCGCACGAGGACTCCGACGCCGCCGCGGTGCTGGAGGAGGTGTTCTCCGAGCGCGGTGTGACGTTGGTCAAGAACGCGCGCGCCGATTCGGTGGTCCGGACCGAGACCGGCGTCAAGGTCAGCCTCGCCGACGGCCGCGTCGTGGAGGGCAGCCACGCGTTGATGAGTATCGGGTCGGTGCCCAACACCTCGGGCCTGGGGCTGGAGAAGGCCGGCATCGAACTCGGGCCGGGCAATTACCTGACGGTCGACCGGGTGTCGCGCACCAAGGCGCCGGGCATCTACGCCGCGGGCGACTGCACCGGCCTGCTGCCACTGGCCTCGGTGGCCGCCATGCAGGGCCGCATCGCGATGTATCACGCACTGGGTGAAGGGGTTTCGCCGATCAGGCTGCGGACGGTCGCCGCCGCGGTGTTCACGCGCCCGGAGATCGCCGCGGTCGGCGTGCCGCAGTCCGCGATCGACGCCGGCACGGTGCCGGCCCGCACCCTGATGCTGCCGCTGAACACCAACGCGCGAGCCAAGATGTCGCTGCTCGAGCACGGTTTCGTGAAGATCTTCTGCCGCCCGGCCACCGGTGTGGTGATCGGCGGCGTCGTCGTCGCGCCGATCGCCTCCGAGCTGATCCTGCCGATCGCGCTGGCGGTGCAGAACCGCATCTCGGTGACCGATCTGGCGCAGACGCTGTCGGTCTACCCGTCGCTGTCGGGCTCGATCATCGAGACGGCCCGCCGGCTCATGGCTCACGACGATCTGGACTGACACGCGAACCGCACCGACCACGTAGGCTCGGTCACGCAAGGCCTACCGACGAGTAACCACGAGGAGTTCCGCCGTGAGTGACCCGATTCCCGGTCCGGGCAATGGTCAGACCCTGCTGAGTCCCGCGCAGCGCGACACCGCATGGAACCGGTTGGGCTCCGAGCAGTTCGACGTCATCGTGATCGGCGGCGGTGTCGTCGGCGCCGGTGCGGCGCTCGACGCGGCGACGCGCGGCCTGAAGGTCGCCCTGGTCGAGGCTCGCGACTTCGCGTCCGGCACTTCCAGCCGCAGCAGCAAGATGTTCCACGGCGGCCTGCGCTACCTGGAGCAGCTCGAGTTCGGCCTGGTTCGTGAGGCGCTGCACGAACGCGAACTGTCCCTGACGACGCTGGCGCCGCATCTGGTGAAGCCGTTGCCGTTCCTGTTCCCGCTGACCAAACGGATCTGGGAACGTCCCTACATCGCCGCCGGCATCTTCCTGTACGACCAGCTCGGCGGAGCCAAGTCGGTGCCGGCGCAGAAGCACCTGCTCAAGGCCGGGGCGCTGCGGCTGGCACCCGGGCTCAAGCGCAGTTCGCTGATCGGCGCGATCCGCTACTACGACACCGTCGTCGACGACGCCCGGCACACCATGACCGTCGCCCGCACCGCGGCGCACTACGGCGCCGTTGTCCGCACCTCGACGCAGGTGGTGGCGCTGCTGCGCGAGGGCGACCGGGTCACGGGCGTGCGGGTCCGCGACTCGGAAACCGGTGCGGTGACCGAGGTGTGCGGCCACGTGGTGGTCAACGCCACCGGCGTGTGGACCGACGAGATTCAGGCCCTTTCGAAGCAGCGCGGCCGGTTCCGGGTCCGCGCCTCCAAGGGCGTGCACATCGTCGTCCCGCGGGACCGCATCGTCAGTGAGGTGGCGATCATCCTGCGTACCGAGAAGTCGGTGCTGTTCGTCATCCCGTGGGGGACGCACTGGATCATCGGCACGACCGACACCGACTGGAACCTGGACCTGGCGCACCCGGCGGCGACCAAGGCCGACATCGACTACATCCTCGGACACGTCAACAAGGTGCTGGCGACACCGCTCAACCACGACGACATCGACGGCGTCTACGCGGGTCTGCGCCCGCTGCTGGCCGGTGAGAGCGAGGAGACCTCGAAGCTGTCCCGCGAGCACGCGGTCGCGGTGCCGGCCCCGGGCCTGGTGGCCATCGCCGGCGGCAAGTACACCACCTACCGGGTGATGGGCGAGGACGCCATCGACGCGGCCAGTGAGTTCGTGCCGACGCGGGTGGCGCCGTCGATCACCGAGAAGGTGCCGCTGCTGGGTGCCGACGGCTACTTCGCGCTGATCAACCAGACCGAACACGTGGGCCAGCACTATGGTCTGCACCCCTACCGGGTGCGGCACCTGCTGGACCGTTACGGCTCGTTGATCGGTGAGGTGCTGGACATGGCGGCCGACCGGCCTGACCTCTTAGAACCCATCACCGAGGCGCCGGTGTACCTGAAGGTCGAGGCCTGGTACGCGGCCGCGGCCGAGGGCGCACTGCACCTCGAGGACATCCTGGCGCGCCGCATGCGGATCTCCATCGAGTACCAGCACCGCGGCGTCGACTGCGCCCGTGAGGTCGCGGAAGTTGTTGCGCCCGTGCTGGGTTGGAGTGCCGAGGACGTCGACCGCGAGGTCGCCACCTACCTGGCGCGTGTCGAGGCCGAGGTGCTGTCGCAGACGCAGCCCGACGACGAATCGGCCGACGCGCTGCGCGCGGCGGCTCCCGAGGCCCGGTCCGAGATCCTCGAGCCGGTGCCGCTCGATTGAGCCTGCCCGTCCGTCCCGGATACGAGGGGATCGGGCCCGCCCGGCTACGGGTGCACGGTGGGCCGGTGCTGGCTGAGCTGCGGTCCCGGTTCGGCGACGAGGCGGCCGCCAAAGTGCTTGCCGGCGAGGTGCTTTGCGCCGACGGGTCGGTCGTCTCCGACACCACGGAGCTACCGGCCGGCGCGTTCATCTACTGGTACCGGGACCTGCCCGACGAGGTCGTCGTCCCGTTCGACGTGCCGGTGCTGTACCGCGACGACAACATCGTCGTGGTCGACAAGCCGCACTTCCTGGCGACCATGCCGCGCGGTGGGCACGTGGTGCAGACGGCGCTGGTGCGGCTGCGCCGGGCCTTGGGACTATGGGAACTCTCACCGGCACATCGGCTGGACCGGCTGACGGCCGGTGTCCTGGTGTTCACCGCACGGCGCGAGGTCCGCGGGGCGTATCAGACGATGTTCGCCTCGGGCGAGGTGTCCAAGACGTATCTGGCCCGATCGTCGGCTGGGACACTCGCCGGGCCCGTCGAGCTGCGGAACCGAATTGTGAAGCGGCGCGGGTCTTTACAGGCCGTCATCGAGCCCGGTGAGGTGAACGCGGTGACTTTCGTCGAGTCGCTGGGGGACGGGCTGTTCCGGCTGACGCCGGCCACCGGCCGCACCCACCAGTTGCGCGTGCACATGAACTCGCTCGGGCTGCCCATCGACGGTGATCCGTTGTACCCCACGGTGCTCGAGGTTCCTGTCGGCGACTTCTCCACGCCGCTGCAGTTGTTGGCCCACCGGCTCGCATTTGTCGATCCGGTGACCGGAGAGCAGCGGGAGTTCGTCAGTGAGCGGACGTTGGCGAACCGGCCCGAATAACCCCTGTGTTCTACTGCTAGCCATGGACCGCACCACATTTGACCGCCTGTTCGACATG
The DNA here is from genome assembly GCF_045310915.1 of Mycobacterium sp. SMC-17. Taxonomy (NCBI): domain Bacteria; kingdom Bacillati; phylum Actinomycetota; class Actinomycetes; order Mycobacteriales; family Mycobacteriaceae; genus Mycobacterium; species Mycobacterium sp. SMC-17. The sequence goes on from NZ_JBJIAK010000047.1 coordinate 27,349, forward strand.
ACCGACCGCACCGTCATCGTGACCGGCGGGACGCGCGGTATCGGCCTCGCGATGGCCGAGGGGTTCGCGCTGGCCGGTGCCAATCTCGTGGTCGCCAGCCGTAAGCCCGACGCGTGCGAGGCTGCGGCCGAGCACCTGCGCGGTCTGGGTGGCAAGGCGATCGGCGTGCCCGTGAACATGGGCAACCTCGACGATCTCGACCGGCTGGTCGAGGCCACCGTCGCGGAGTTCGGCGGCATCGACGTGCTCGTGAACAACGCGGCCAACGCGCTCGCCCAGCCGCTGGGGGAGATGACGCCCGAGGCGTGGGCCAAGTCGTACGACTCCAACCTGCGTGGGCCGGTGTTTCTGGTGCAGAAAGCGTTGCCGCACTTGAAGACGAGCCCGGCTGCCGCGGTCCTGAACATGTCGTCGGTCGGCGCCTTCCAGTTCGCGCCGTTCGTGTCGATGTACGCCGCGGGCAAGGCGGCGCTGCTGTCGTTCACCCGCTCGATGGCGGCCGCCTACGCGGCCGACGGCATCCGGGTCAACGCCATCGCGCCCGGCCCCGTCGACACCGACATGGTGCGCAACAACCCGCAGGAGGCCATCGACGCGATGGCGTCGAACACGCTGCTGAAGCGGCTGGCCAGCCCCGACGAAATGGTGGGCACGGCGCTCCTGTTGTGTTCGGGCGCAGGCAGTTACATCACCGGACAGGTCGTCATCGTCGACGGTGGCGGGACGCCGCGGTAGCTGTCGGTACGTGTGCAGGGGGCCGTATGACTTCCCGTACATCACCCGCAGCGCGCCGTCGCGGACGAATCCCTTGTCGAGAAGCTTGATACCCGTGTTCGGAATGGCAGGGATGCCGGCGAGCTTGTGGCCGAAGCGGCCCATCCGGTACTCGCGGCCCCAGGCCGCTTCCAGGCGCCGGGTGTAGTTGGTGAAGTCGTCGGGGCCACCGTTCTGCAGCGCCGCGATGACGCATTCGCCGGCGACCAGGCCGGCCTCGAGCGCCTTCGAAATGCCCGCGCCGGAAACCGGTTTGGCGGCGCCGAGTGCGTCGCCGGTGAAAACCACACCCGGACGCCACGGCGGCCACGCGGTGAAACCCATCGGCAGCCGCCACGCTCGCACGCTCTTGCTCTTCTTCAATTCCGCGATCGACGGCAGCTCCCAGTCACGCGGCAGGGATGCCAGGAATTCACCGAGCAATTGCGTGGCGTTGATGGCCTGCCAGTTCCGGTAGCAGTTCACATAGCCCACGCCGATGTTGAGGACGCCGTCGCCCATGGGGAACACCCAGCCGTAGCCGGGCAACTGATCGCCCTGGAACTGCAGTTTGAGGTAGATGTCGAGCGAATCGGTGTCCGGCCGGTTGGCGTGCATCTCCGCGCGGATCGCGATGGCCGAGTAGCCGTTGTACTCCGAATCGATGTGCAGGGCGCGCTTTACGGGCGAGTACGCGCCGTCGGCGGCGACGACGGCGTCTGCGGAGATCTTCTCCCCGCTCTTGAGGACCACGCCGACCACCCGGCCGTCGGCATCGAGTTCAGGTCCCGCCACTTCGGCGCCTTCGCGTACCTCTGCGCCGGCCTTCTCGGCGTGCCTGAGCAACACCGTGTCCAACTGCGTACGGCTGACGGTGTGGCCATGATCGGGCATGCCGGGGCGGCGTGGGAAGGACATCTCCCACCGACTCGGGCTGAACACCGTGACGCGGTTGACCCGATGGAAGGTGGCGACTTCGTCGGCCAGGCCCATCTTCTGCAGGTAACTGACGGCGCGCGCCGTCAGTCCGTCGCCGCAGGGTTTGTCGCGGGGAAACTCGGCCTTGTCCACGACCAGCACTTTGGCGCCCACCCGCGCCGCCTGCCAGGCGGCGGCAGAGCCCGACGGACCACCACCGGCGACGACGACGTCGTACCGCTGTGCCATCGTGCCCCCGCCCGTCCCGAAGTGGCTCCAGTTCATCAGCTTTCGTGCGGAGCCGCCAGGTGACCAACTTACCGATGCGGGTCGTCGACTTTCAGGCTGTCCCCGGTGTTCGAGACGAAGACGACGAGGAGCTTGGCGGGTTCCGTCTGACTGGTGTTCTCGGTGAGCACGTGGTGCGCACCGGGCTGCTCCACCCAGTTCTGGCCCCGGCGATACTCGGTGACGGGGGAGTCGTCGACCTGGCTGCGCACCGCGCCGTCGAGGACGTAGGCGTAGATGAATGCGTCGCCGTGCCGGTGCGGCGCGGCCCGGGCACCGGGCGGGAATTCGACGACCGCCGAGGTGAATGTCTTGCCCGGCACGTTGGGCAGCGCCTGCGCGATCAGTGGCGTCAGTGTCTCGACTGCTGGTGGCGGTGACGCCATGCCGGTCGACGTGCACCCGGCGGTTCCGATGACCAGGGCAGCGGTGAACAGGCCTGGTGCGCAGCGCATCCCGATCATCGAGTGCCGTCGTTCACTTGGATGATCGCCTTCCCGCGCGTCCGCCTGTCGGGTGCGAACGCCGCCACCGCTTCGGCAAGGGGCCGGACGGCACCGACGATCGGCGTGAGGCGTCCGTCGCGCACCCGGTTGGCGAGTTCGATCAGCTGCGAGCGGTCGGGTTCGACGACGAAGAACAGCCCGCGACCGTTGCGGGGAAGCACCTCGGGCGGCTCCGCGATGGTGACGAGCGTGCCGCCGTCCCGCACGAGCGCGGCCGAGCGGGCGAGGATGTCGCCGCCGATGACGTCCAGCAGGACGTCGACTTCACCGGCATCTTCCAGCTTCTCGGTGTCGAGATCGACGAAGGCGTCGGCGCCGAGCGCCAGTGTCCGGTCGCGGTCGGCGGTGCGGCCGGTCCCGATGACGAAGGCGCCCACTTCGTGAGCCAGCTGTACCGCGAGCGAGCCGACGCCGCCTGCCGCGCCGTGAATCAGGACCGTCTGGCCGGTGGCGAGACGACCGTGCGTGAACAGGCCCTGCCAGGCCGTCAGTCCCGATATGGGCAGTGCGGCGGCGACGACGTGGTCGATGTCGGCGGGTAGCGGCGCGAGGTTGCGGGCCTCGACGGCGGTGTATTCGGCGAGCGACCCGTCACGCGTCCAGTCGGCCAGCCCGAATACCCGCTGTCCCACGGTCAATCCGGTTGTGCCGTAACCCAACTCGACGACAACCCCGGAAAGTTCATGGCCGGGCACGCTCGGAGTCCGGTCGCGTCCCGCCCGGTCGGTCCAGGTGGCGGGCCAGTCCAGCTCGCCGGGCGTGAACCCGGCCGCATGCACCCGGACGACGACGTCGTTCTCGGCGGCGTGCGGGTAGGGCAGTTCCATCAGGGTCATGCCCTTGATGCCGGCATCACGATCGTTCACGACCATGGCTTGCATGACGTTTCCTCCTTCGGTCCACCTCCATGAGAACAATCGAGACCAATCAAGTCCAATGACCAGAGTTGATCTTTCCGATCAGCATCATTGATAGGTTGTCGCTATGGAACTGCGTCAGCTCGAACACTTCCTCGCGGTGGCCGGCGCGATGAACTTCTCGCGTGCGGCGCAGCAGGTGCATGTCGTGCAATCCGCACTGTCGATGTCGATCGCGAAGTTGGAGAGGGAGCTCGGCGTCGAGCTGTTCGATCGGACCAAGCAGCAGATCAAGATCACGCCGGCGGGTGAGTTGTTTCGCGAACACGCCCGGCGCGTCATCCAGACCGCGCGGCTGGCAAAGGATTCGGTCGGCGACTTCCGTGGCGAGCTGTCCGGAACGGTCGATCTGGGTTCGCTGATCTCGTTCGGCACCTTGGATGTGCCGAAGGTGCTCGGGGAGTTCCACCGCACCTACCCCTTCGTCCAGATCAGGCTGCGGCAGAGTCAAACCGGTTCGGCTGCTTACCTTTCGGCGATCGCGGAGGGTTCACTCGACCTGGCGCTGGTGTCGGCGCCCGACCGGTTCCCGCCACGGGTCCAGATGCAATTGATGTGTGAAGAGCCGATGGTCTTCGTCTGCCGTGCCGACCACCGCCTGGCGCAGCGTCGTCACGTGGACCTCACGGAGTTGTGCGACGAAGACCTGATCGGCTTCCCTCCCGAGTTCGGGCTCAGAAGGCTGGTGGAATCGGCGTTTTCGGCGGCCGGCGTCTCGGCGCGTACCCCGCACGAAGTCGCGCTCGAATATTCGATCGCAGCCAGGCTGGTTCAGCATGGGTTGGGCACCATCATCATGCCGGGCAGTGAAGCCGCGAACTTTCCGGACTTGCGCGCCATAGAGATTCGGCCCGCGATCGTGTGGCAGATCTACCTGGCTTCGGCGGAACAATCACAGATCGGCCCGGCCAGCGCGAAGTTGGCCGAGATGCTGCTGGCCGAAGTCGGGCCGCGCGCGTCCCGGTAATCCGGGCGTACCGGGGCTACCGTGGATGGCGTGGCATCCATCTTCGGCGACTCGCATCTGAAGAACGTCCGCCTGGTCACCCCGCAGACCACGAAGGGCTGCCAGGACTGCATCGCGGCCGGCACCCGCTGGGTGCACCTCAGGCTGTGCCTGACGTGCGGGCACGTCGGCTGTTGTGATTCCTCGCCGATGAAACATGCCAGCGCCCATGCGAAGACCCCGGGGCATGAGATCGTGCAGTCCTTCGAGCCCGGCGAGAACTGGCGGTGGTGCTACGTGCACGAGAAGTACGTCTGACCATGTCCTGATTTGTGGGATGCGTGGCATTGCGCGCTCTGTCAGGTAGGGCCGATCCGCGGACAAAATGGACTGTGTCCAATCAAGTCCGACGGAGAGTTGACGATCATGACCGAAGTCATTGCAGGAGTGACGATTCCGGATACCGAGCTGGTCCGGGAGGCCACCTCGATCGTCCGGAAGGCGACCGACGACACCTTGTTCAACCACTCCCGCCGGGTGTTCCTGTGGGGATCGTTGAAGGCCGCTGCGCGGGGCCTCGACGTCGATCCGGAACTCGCCTACGTGGGCGGTATGTTCCACGATCTGGGCCTGACGACGGAGTACGGCACCAAGCATCAACGGTTCGAGATCGACGGGGCCGACCTGGCTCGAAAACTGTTGCTGGACTTCGGCCGGAGTGAGCAGGAAGCGACGAATGTGTGGCTCGCGATCGCGCTGCACACCACACCAGAGGTCCCGCATCACCTGGCGCCCGAGGTTGCGGTGGTGATTCTGGGTGTCGAAACCGACGTCATCGGGCTGGGCCTCGACGAGATCAGTGCAGAGCAGCGCGCCGAAGTGGTTGCCGCCCATCCGCGTCCCGACTTCAAGAACCGCATCCTGCGGGCGTTCAACGACGGCATGGCCCATCGGCCGGCTACCACGTTCGGAACGATGAACGACGATGTGCTCGCACACTTCGATCCGTCGTTCGAACGGACGAACGTGGTTGACCTCATTCAGAACAACGCCTGGCCGGAGTAGCGAAGGCGATGGGCAATGCCGGGCCGGGCGACAGGACGCGGGGGAACCCGGCCCGGCATTGCCTTCGGATCAGGCCTGCTTGACGGCTTCGATGTCGAGGGTGATGGTGACCTTGTCGCCGACGACGGCGCCACCGGTCTCCATCGGCAGGTCGAGGTCGACGCCGAAGTCCTTGCGGTTGATGACAACTGACGCCTCGTAGCCCGAGACCTCGCCGTTGCCCATGCCGGGGCTCACGCCGTTGAACTCCAGGTTCAGGGTGACCGGGCGGGTGTTGCCCTTGATGGTCAGGTTGCCGTCGAGGAGGTACGCATCGCCGTTGGGGCGCACCGCGGTCGAGACGAAGGTCGCGACGGGGTGGTTCTCGGCGTCGAAGAAGTCGGCCGACTTCACATGGCCGTCGCGCTGCTCGTTGCCCGTGTTCAGCGACGTCACGTCGATCTCAGCGGTGACCGACGGGGTGCCGTCGGCGGCGACGGTGATGGCGCCACTGAAGTTCTCGAACTTCCCGCGGACCTTGCTGACCATCAGGTGGCGTACCGAGAACTCGACGGTGGAGTGGGCGGTGTCGATCGCCCAGGTGCCGACGCTGAGGGGAGCGGTTGCGGTGGAGGTCATGTGCCTGTCCTTTGCTTGGTTCGAGGGCCGGACTGTCCGGCCTCTGCCGATCACCAACCGGACTACGGTCCGGATTATTTCCGGCCGCCGACTCGCATTCCTTAATGAAAATGATTATCGTTAAGCCATGCCCTCGACTTCAGCTGACCTGATCCCTGTGACCGTACTTTCGGGCTTCCTGGGAGCGGGCAAAACGACGCTGCTCAACCACATCCTCGCCAACCGGGAGGGTCGCCGGGTTGCGGTGATCGTGAACGACATGAGCGAGGTGAACATCGACGCGGCCCTGATCGCCGGTCAGGGGCATCTCGACCGGACCGAAGAGAAGCTCGTCGAGCTCACCAACGGATGCATCTGCTGCACCCTGCGTGAGGACCTCATCACCGCGGTCGCGGATCTGGCCCGGCAGAACCGATTCGACCAGATCGTGATCGAGTCGACGGGCATCTCCGAGCCGATGCCGGTGGCGGCGACCTTCAGCTGGGAGTTCGAGGACGGCTTCATCCTGTCCGAGCTCGCCCGCCTCGACACGATGGTTACCGTCATCGATGCGTGCACCTTCCTGCCGGAACTGGCGCGCGGGGAAGCGCTCACCGACCGGAACCTCGCGGTGGCCGACGGCGACGGCCGCAACATCGCCGATCTGCTGGTCGACCAGGTCGAGTTCGCCGACGTCATTCTCATCAACAAGACCGACCTCGTGAGCGCCAAGACGACCGCGACCGTCGAGGCCGTCGTGCGGCGTCTCAACCCCAATGCGCGGATCGAGCGCACCGAGCACGGGATCGTGCCGCTGGCAACCGTTTTGGACACCGGCTTGTTCGATCCGGAACTTGCCGCGGAGGCTCCTGGGTGGGATGAAGAGATCGCCAACGGGCACACCCCGGAAACCGAGGAGTACGGGATCAGCAGCATGACGTTCCGTGCCGATCGCCCGTTCCATCCGCAGCGACTCGCCGATGCCCTCGACCAGGTGCGAGGTCTGTTGCGCAGCAAGGGTTTCTGCTGGATCGCCACCCGGCCGAACATCGCTGCCATCTGGTCGCAGGCCGGCCCCAACCTCACCATCGAACCCGCCCAGTACTGGACGAGCACCGAAATCGAGCCCGGTCAGGAGATCGTCTTCATCGGTATCCGCCTCGAAGCGGGCAAGGTGCGAGCGCTTCTCGACGCGGCGCTCCTCACCGACGACGAAGTGGCGGCCGGCACGGGTGCCTGGCTGCGTTACGCGGATCCGCTACCGGCGTGGACTGCGGCGCACAGTCACGTCTGAGGCGTGTCATTTGAAGCAAGCCCGCCGCGCAGGGGCATCACGCACTACCTTGGGCTGTATGACACGCGTCCGCGGTGCCGGCCCGGTCCGCCATGATCACGGCCGCCACTCGTGCCTCATCGCCGGGGAACGCGTGAAAATGACAACCGCACAACACATCACATGACGAGAGGGACCGCCTGATGTCGATTCACCCAGCACTGATCAAAGCCACCAGGACGGTGGCCACTGGCGTCATCGGCGTGGCGGCGTACGACGTGCTGCGCAAAGCGTTGCGTGCGGCGCCCATCCACGAAGCGAGTGTCACCACCGCATCGTGGGCGCTGCGCGGTACCCGCAAAGCCGAGGAGGCGGCAGAGAACGCCCGGCTGAAGGTCGCCGATGTGATGGCCGAAGCGCGAGAGCGAATCGGCGAGGAGGTGCCGCCGCCGTCGGTGGCCGACGCCGAACATTCCCATGACCACTGATGTGCTGACCGACGTGGCAGATGCGTCCCGCATCGCCGCCGACGCCGACCTGACGGTGATATCCGTTGCAGCGGGCCGGATTCGGGTTCAGGTTCCGTGGCTGCGGGGCGATGCCGTCGGGGCTGTGGCGATCGAAGATGCCGTCGACAAGGTCGGTGGCGTCAGAACTGTCCACGCCTACCCGCGTACCGCGTCAGTGGTGGTCTGGTACTCGCCGCAGCGCTGCGACACTTCGGAGCTGCTGGCTGCAATCCGTGCCGCGCAGGCCACACCGCGGCAGCTGGTCCCGGCTCGCTCGCCGCGTTCGGCTGACATTCACAACGCGGATGTACTGCGCATGGCGCTCGGTGCTCTGGCTCTCGCGCTCTTGGGAGTCCGTCGTTACGGCCTGGCCCGCCCGCGGTTGCTCGGGCCGGCCAGCCGCACGTTCGCCACCGGAGCGACCATCGTCACCGGATACCCGTTCCTGCGCGGTGCGCTGCGCGCACTGCGCGGGGGCAAGTCGCCCGGCACCGATCTGCTGGTGTCCGCGGCGACCATCGCGAGTCTGATCCTGCGCGAGAACGTGGTGGCACTCACGGTGCTGTGGCTGCTGAACATCGGTGAGTACCTTCAGGATCTGACCCTGCGTCGTACGCGCCGCGCCATCGCCGACCTGCTGCGGGGCGTTCAGGACACCGCCTGGGTGCAGCTTCACGACGGCACCGAGGTGCAGGTCAACGCCGAAACCCTGCGGATCGGCGATCTGGTCGTCGTTCATGAGCAGGTCGCGATCCCGGTCGACGGCGAGGTCGTCGCAGGGGAGGCGATCGTCGACCAGTCCGCCATCACCGGTGAGACGCTGCCGGTGACCATGGCACCGGGTGCGACGGTCCACGCAGGATCTGTGGTCGTCCGCGGCCGGGTCGTCGTGCGGGCCCGCGCGGTGGGCAGTCACACGGTACTGGGCCGCATCGTGGCGAGAGTCGAAGAAGCGCAACGTGATCGGGCGCCGATCCAGACGGTGGGAGAGAACTTCTCCCGTCGGTTCGTGCCCGCGTCGTTCGTCTTGGCAACGGCAACGTTCGTGGCCACCGGCGACGTACGCCGGGCAATGACCATGCTGCTGGTGGCGTGCCCGTGCGCGGTGGGGCTCGCCACCCCGACCGCGATCAGCGCGGCCATCGGCAACGGAGCACGGCGTGGCATCCTCATCAAAGGCGGTTCACATCTGGAGGCGGCCGGCCGGGCCGATGCCGTGGTCTTCGACAAGACCGGCACCCTCACTCTCGGTCGGCACATCGTCACGAACATCGTTTCTTTCCAGGAGAGTTGGACTCCCGAGGAAATTCTCGCCTACGCCGCGAGCTCAGAGATTCACTCACGGCATCCGTTGGCCGAAGCGGTCATCCGCTCGACCGAAGACAAACACATCGTGATTCCGCCGCACGAGGAGTGCGAGGTACTCGTGGGTCTGGGGATGCGGACCCGCGCCGACGGTCGCACGCTGCTGCTCGGCAGCCCGTCTCTGCTGGAGCGCGAGGACGTCGCGGTGTGCGGCGAGGCCGATGCGTGGGTGCAGCGATTGCGCCGTCAGGCCGAGACGCCACTGCTGCTTGCCGTCGACGGTGAACTGGTGGGTTTGATCAGCCTTCGCGACGAGGTGCGCCCCGAAGCGGCAGAAGTGCTTGCGCGCCTGCGGGCCTCGGGTGTGCAGCGGATCGTCATGCTCACCGGGGACCACGCGGACACCGCGCAGGCCGTCGCTGCCGAGCTCGGCATCACCGAATGGAAGGCAAACGCGCTACCCGAGGACAAACTCGCCCTGGTGCGCACGCTGCATGACGAGGGCTACACCGTTGCGGTGGTGGGCGACGGGGTCAACGACGCACCCGCGCTGGCCGCGGCAGACATCGGTATCGCCATGGGATTGGCCGGCACCGACGTCGCCGTCGAGACTGCCGACGTGGCATTGTCGACAGACGACCTGCGGCGGCTGCTCGACGTGCGCGGTCTCAGTGACCACGCAGTCGGCGTGATTCGGCAGAACTACGCCATGTCGATCGCGGTGAACGCGGTCGGGCTGCTACTCGGAGCGGTCGGCGGATTGTCGCCCGTCCTCGCCGCGATCCTGCACAACGCGTCGTCGGTCGCCGTTGTCACCAACAGCTCGCGCCTCATCCGTCACGAGCTGGCACAGTCCGGCGCGAGGTCACCGAGCAGGTAGCGCTGCAGCGTCACGCCGAGGTCGGCGGCGAGCTGTTCGTTCGAGCGGTTGGCCAGTGGTTCCAGGCCGATGACGTAGCGCGCCATCGCGAAACCGTTGACCTGCGACATGACGAGCGCGGCGCGGTAGTCGGCATCGGCGGAGCCAAGTCCTTCGGCGATGGGCGCAATGATCTTGCGCGCCAGGAAGTCCCGGACCAGCTTCGCGGCTTCGGGTTCGGCCGTGGCCGCGCGCACCATGCCGATCATGGGTTGTCGCCGCACTTCATCGTCGAGAACCTCGAGGATGAACGTCGCCAGCCGGAGCCCCGCTGAGTCCTTGTCGCCGTCGAGCACCCGGCCGATGACCGTGGCGGGCTCGACCGGCAGTTCGACCACGGCGAGGAACAGGTCGCGCTTCTTGCCGTAGAAGTGGCTGACCAGCGCCGGGTCGACGCCGGCCTGCAGCGCGATCTGCCGCAGGGAGGTCCGTTCGTATCCCAATTCCGCGAACAGCTTTCGCGCGGTTTCCTCGATTGCCTCGCGGGTGCCGCTGGGGCCCGGGCGGCGTCCACCGCGGGTGGGTCGCTGGCTCATTCGACTTCCTGATTCACAGAATTCTTTACGTGTTGAATTATAGCCCCGGCGGGTCTACTGTCATACCGTCAACCTTCTTGATTAGCCACGCTAGAAGGCGTTCCGCGCAGTCCGTGCCTCGCGTACGGATTGAAAGGGGCACGGATGCAGCAGCTTTCGATCAGGCGCCGACTCGGCCGGCACTGGATGTATGTGGTGGCCGTGGTGGTGGTCGTGGTCGCCGGGTTCGCGGTGTACCGACTGCAGGGCATCTTCGCCTCGCATGACGTCACCTCGACCCCGAGTGGTGCGGTGAACGACATCGTGCCGTTCAACCCCAAGCATGTGGTGATGGAGGTCTACGGACCGCCGGGCACCGTCGCCACCGTCACCTACCTGGACGTCAATGCCCAACCGCAGCGTGCCGACTCCGTCACGCTGCCGTGGACGTACGACACGACCACCACGCAGCCCGCGGTGTTCGTCAACCTTCAGGCCCAAGGCGACAGCGACTCGATCGGCTGCCGCATCACCATCGATGACGCCGTCAAGGACGAGAGAACGGTGAACACCGTGCACGCCTTCACCTACTGTCTGGACAAATCCGGATGAGCGCCAACCGCGTTCCCGACTTCATCCGCCGGTACTCGGTGCTGATCGCGTTCTTCTGGCTGGGCCTGGCCGTCGTCACGAACGTCTTTGTGCCGCAACTGGAGACTGTCGCCGAGTCGCACAACGTGTCGCTGAGTCCGACGGACGCCCCGTCGCTGCAGGCGGCGAAGCGGATCGGCAAGGTCTTCCAGGAGTTCGACTCCGACAGTTCGGCCATGATCGTCCTGGAGGGTGACAAGCCGCTGGGGGCGGACGCACACCACTACTACGACGGTCTGATCGACAAGCTCACCGCCGACACCAAGCACGTCCAGCATGTGCAGAACTTCTGGGGTGACCCGCTGACGGCGGCCGGATCGCAGAGCGCCGACGGCAAGGCCGCGCTGGTGCAGGTGTATCTCGCCGGCAATCAGGGTGAATCGCTGGCCAACGAGTCCGTCGACTCCGTTCGCAAGATCATCGAGAACACCCCGCCGCCAGCAGGTTTGAAGGTCTATCTCACCGGTGCCGCGCCGCTGATCACCGACCAGTTCGAGGTGGGCCGCCACGGGACGCTGAAGACCACCCTGATCACCATCGGCGTGATCATGGTGATGCTGTTCTCGCTGTACCGCCGGATCACGACGGTGATCATGGTGATCTTCACGGTGATGATGGAGCTGACGGCCTCTCGCGGCGTCGTCGCGTCGCTGGCCAACGCCGGCATCATCGAGCTGTCGACGTACTCGACAAACCTGTTGACACTGTTGGTCATTGCCGCGGGCACCGACTACGCGATCTTCCTGCTGGGCCGGTTCCACGAAGCCAGATACGCCGGGCAGGACCGCGTCGAGGCGTACCACACCATGTATCACGGCACGTCACACATCATCCTGGGATCGGGCCTGACCATCGCGGGTGCGGTGTTCTGCCTGACGTTCACCCGGCTGCCGTACTTCGAGAGCCTCGGAATCCCGGCCGGCACAGGCGTTCTCGTCGCCGTGGTCGCCGCGCTGACGCTCGCGCCCGCGCTCCTGTGCATCGGCCGGCACTTCGGCCTCTTCGAACCCGTGCGCCAGTTGCAGACCCAGGGCTGGCGGCGCATCGGTACCGCCATCGTGCGCTGGCCCGGCCCCATCCTGGTGGTGACCATCGCGGTGGCCCTCATCGGCCTGATCGCCCTGCCCGGCTACAAGACGAGTTACGACACCCGTCCGTACATGCCGGCCGACGCGCCCGCCAACATCGGCTACGCCGCTGCCGAACGGCACTTCTCCCAGGCCCGGCTCAATCCCGAATTGCTGATGATCGAAGCCGACCACGATCTGCGGAACTCCACCGACATGATCCTGCTCGAGCGCGTCGCGAAGGCGGTCTTCCACACCGACGGCATCGCGCAGGTGCAGTCGATCACCCGGCCGCTGGGGACGCCGCTGGACCATTCGTCGATACCGTTCCTGATCAGCGCCGGAAACGCCGGCCAGATCAACAACCTGCCGTTCCAGCAGGCGCGTAGCGGTGACCTGCTGAAGCAGGTCGAGGTGATCAACAAGTCGATCGAGATTCTGCGGCAACAGTATGCGCTGCAACAGCAGTCGAGCGGTATCACCCACGAGCAGGCCACGGCATTCCAGCAGACGGTCGCGACCGCCCAGGATCTACGAGACAAGATCGCGAACTTCGACGATTTCTTCCGTCCGTTGCGCAACTACTTCTACTGGGAGCCGCACTGCTACGACATCCCGGTGTGCGCTGCCCTGCGGTCCATCTTCGACGCGCTCGACGGCATCGACGAGCTGACCGATCAGCTGAACGACGTCGCGGGGAGCATCGCCAAACTCGATGCGCTGCAACCGAAGTTGCTCGCGCTGATCCCGCCGCAGATCGCCAGTCAGGAGACCAACCGCGAGCTGACGATGACGAATTACGCCACGAACAAGGGTCTCAACGACCAGGCTGCCGCATCGCTGCAGAACGCCACCGCGCTGGGCCAGGCGTACGACGCGTCGAAGACCGACGACTCCTTCTATCTACCGCCCGAGGCGTTCACCAATCCCGAGTTCCAGCGCGGTATGAAGCTGTTCATGTCCCCGGACGGCAAGGCCGCCCGGATGATCATCACGCACGACGGTGATCCCGCGACGCCGGAGGGTATTTCGCACATCGCCGCCATCCGGCACGCCGCGCAACAAGCGGTCAAGGGCACACCGTTGGGCGGGTCGAAGATCTATCTCGCCGGAACCGCGGCCACCTACAAGGACATTCAGGACGGCGCCAAATATGACCTCATGATCGCCGGCATCGCGGCCCTGAGTCTGATCCTGCTGGTGATGATGTTCATCACCCGAAGCATCGTCGCGGCCGTCATCATCGTCGGTACCGTGGCGCTGTCGTTGGGCGCCTCGTTCGGGCTCTCTGTGCTGATCTGGCAGGACATCTTCGGTATCGAGCTGTACTGGATCGTGTTGGCGCTGGCCGTCATTCTGCTGTTGGCTGTGGGATCGGACTACAACCTGCTGCTGGTCTCGCGGTTCAAGGAGGAGATTCACGCCGGCATCAACACCGGCATCATCCGCGCGATGGCCGGCTCGGGCGCGGTGGTGACCTCGGCCGGGTTGGTGTTCGCCGCGACCATGGCGTCCTTCGTGTTCGCCGACCTGCGGGTCCTCGGTCAGATCGGGACGACCATTGCCCTCGGTCTGCTGTTCGACACCTTGATCGTGCGGTCGTTCATGACACCGGCCATCGCGGCGCTGCTCGGACGGTGGTTCTGGTGGCCGCTCAAGGTACGACCACGCCCGGCCAGCCAGATGTTGCAGCCCTACGGATCTCGCCAGTCCGTGCGTCAACTGCTGCTATGGGAGGACGGCGATCCCGCGGTCGCGGGATCGGGTGCAGGTGCGCGGCGGCACGGAGGAGACGCATGACGGGCATCGAGCTGTGGGGCGGTCTGACCATCCTTGCCGGGTTGATGGCACTGATCCTGCTGGTGTGTGTCTTCGTGTACATCCGCGGCTTGGAGCGGCGGCCACCCGCCGCCCTGGGTGAACAGGTGGGCGCCCACAAAGCCGTATTGGCCAAAGTGCGCCAAGGCCAACCGATGTCGCAGGACGAGATCGACTACGCGAAGGAACTGGTGTCCGACGCCGGCTCGCCGCTCGCCTACGCGATACCCGCGCTGCTGTTCACCATGGGCTTCTTCTACGTGGTCGGCTGCATGTACGAACTCCAGGTCCACGGCGGCCACCCCTCGTTCCGCACCTTCGTCGGCGGCATCCCGATGCTGACCTCGCTCAACATCTTCGGTCAATTGCACCGGGTGGCACGACTGAAGAAGCGCGTGCCCTAGTTACCGGTTACCGAACGCTTTTGCCGCCAGATCGATGTGGGCCGAGGCCGCGAGAATCTGGCTGCGGTTCTCGACATGCAGTGCGGCCTGCAAGCTGGGGGCCTCGAGGTTGGCCCACAGCACCTGCTTGGTCGACTCGACACCGAATTTTCCGTAGCCGCACAGGGTTTCGGCGATGGCCAGGGCATCGGCGACGACGTCGTCCGCGGACAGTCGTGAGACCAGCCCAAGGCGCAGCGCCTCGTCGGCCTCGACCGTCCGGGCCGTGAGGATCAGATCGAACGCCTGACCGGCGCCGACGATCCGGGGGAGGGTGTAGCTCACCCCGATGTCGCAGCCGCCGATGCCCAGCTTGATGAACTGGGTGCAGAACCGTGCGCCGGGTCCCGCGATCCGGATGTCGGCGGCCAGCGCGATGGCGAAACCGCCGCCGTATGCCGGCCCGTTGACCGCGGCGATCACCGGCTGGCGCAGACTCTGGATCCGCGTGGTCAGCTCGGCGATACGTTCCTGCCAGCGCATGCCCGAGCGTGGAAATTCCAGTCCGCCACCGGCTTCCGGCGGGTTGGGGTCGGAAAGGTCCAGGCCGGAACAGAATCCGCGGCCGGCGCCGGTGAGTACGACGACACGGCACTCGTTGTTCCGGTGGATCTCCTCGAGGGTGCTGTGCAGGGCCTCGACGAGTTCGAGGTTCAGCGCATTGAGTTTGTCCGGCCGGTCCAGCGTGAGGACGGCGATATCGGGGCGAGGATAGGCGAGCGACAGCGTTGTCATGCGCCTGACGTTAGCCGCTGTGCCACCCGGCCACGCCGACGGCGATCATGCGCAGCTGCTTGCGTGCGGTCCGTTTGACGTCGTCCAGGGCCTTGGCGTCGTTGGCGTCGTCGATGGATTCGGCGGTGGTCATCATCGTGTTGACGAAGAGTCCGGCCACGATGTTCAGGTCCTCGGCGCTCCAGGTGGTGAGCCCCGGCAGCCGGCCGAGGTCGATCGCGAGCTCCGAGGTGATCAACCGGATTTCCGTGCGAATCGCGTAGCGCAGCGCGGTGACGCCGCTGTTGCGTTCGCGGCTGATGAAGCGCCAGTGCTCGGGGCGTTCGGCGACGCTGTTGAACAGGATGTCGACCGAGGACTCGATGATGCGCTTGGGATCGAGTTGGCCGGCGCGGGCGCCACGAAGCATCTCCCGCAGGGCGCGGAACGACTCGTCGATCAGGACCAGGCCGAGGGCGTCCATGGTTTCGAAGTGCCGATAGAAGGCTGCCGGCACGATGCCGGCCTCGCGGGTGACCTCACGCAGGCTGAGCGCGCTGAAACTGTCCTCGTCGAGCAGCTTGAGGGCGGCCGCGATGATGGCGCGGCGGGTGGCTTCCTTGCGCTCTTCGCGAGAGAGGTTGTCCTGGACGCGGGAGCTTGATGAGCGGCTGGACCTCCGGTCGCGTGAACCAGGGGTACGACTGTTCACCGAACAAAGTTTACACAGCGCACCGAAACCGCAGATCGATACAGATGTGTATGAGTTATCGATACGGATGTTCACCCTGTGATCCGGGCAACAACCTGCACTTTAAGTCTTGACGCGAACGGTTGGAGTCGGCCACTGTGTACACATGTTCACCGAAACTTTGAGCCGCCGGGTACGGCGCTCCGCCCTGGTTGGCATCCTCACCGGCCCGCATGGCGTGGACCGGTACACCGAGGTTTTCGACCGCACCTGGACTGTCAACGATGCCCGCGCCAAGGTCGTCGCGGTCCGTCGGCAGACGCCGCGCAGCGTCACCCTGACCCTGCAGCCCAACGACGCCTGGCAGGGCTTCAAAGCCGGCCAGCACATCAACCTGACCGTCGAGATCGACGGCCGTCGCCGCACCCGGTGCTACTCGCCGGCCAACTCCGAGGGCAGCCCGGTAATCGAGTTGACCGTCGGCCTGCACGACGGCGGCCTGGTCTCCACCCACCTGTTCGAGCATGCCGAGCCCGGCATGGTCGTCCACCTCGACTCCGTCGGTGGTGACTTCGTCCTGCCCGAGCAGCGCCCCCGGCGCATCCTGCTAGTCTCCGGCGGCAGCGGCATCACCCCGGTGCTGTCCATGCTGCGCACGCTGCGTGAGGAGAACTTCGACGGCGAGGTGGCCTTCATCCACTACGCCCGCAACCCCGAAGAGGCCGCGTACGCCACCGAGCTGGCCGCAACGCCCGGCGTGAAGGTGCTGCACAGCTACACTCGGTCCAACCGCGGCGACCTCAGCGGCCACTTCGGCCCGGACCACCTGGCCGCCGCGATGCCCAACCCCGATGCGGTGTTCGTCTGCGGCCCGCCGGCGCTCGTCGACGCGGTCAAGGACCTGCTGCCGGGCGCGCAGTCCGAGAGCTTCGTGCCCCCGGTCATCGCGGTCCCGACCGAGGCCTCCGGCGGCAGCGTCGCCTTCACCGAGAGCAAGGTCGACGTCGTCGACGACGGTCGCTCGATCCTCGAGCAGGCCGAGGCCGCCGGCCTCAACCCGACCAACGGCTGCCGCATGGGCATCTGCCACACCTGCACGCGCAAGAAGATCAGCGGCCCGGTGAAGAACCTGATCACCGGCGCCGTCTCGACCACCCCCGATGAAAACATCGAAATCTGTGTGACCGCCCCGTGCGGCGACGTCCAGATCGACCTCTAGACCACCCACCCAGCCCACACACTCAAAGGAGACGAACCATGGCTCAACGTCCCGCCCCCATGACCGCCGAGCAGTTCGACGAATTCGGCCGCGCGCTCGACGCCATCCGCGAACGCCACCTCGCCGACCTCGGTGACCGCGACTCCGACTACATCCGCAACATCATCGCCATGCAGCGCAAGCTGGAGGTCGGTGGCCGCGCCCTGCTGTTCCTGCCGCCGGCCTGGCCCATCGGCACCGTGATGCTCGGGCTGTCGAAAATCCTGGACAACATGGAGATCGGCCACAACGTCATGCACGGCCAGTACGACTGGATGGGCGACCCGGCGCTGCGCGGCCAGAACTTCGAATGGGATTCGGCCTGCCCGTCCAACCAGTGGCGGCACTCGCACAACTACATGCACCACACCTACACCAACATCGTCGACATGGACCGCGACATCGGCTACGGCATCCTGCGCATGAGCGAGGACCAGAAGTGGAGCCCGTACTTCCTGGGCAACCCGGTGTACGCCTTCCTGCTGATGGTGTTCTTCCAGTACGGCGTCGCGCTGCACGAGCTGGAGGCCGAGCGCATCCGCACCGGTGAAATCCGCCTGCGCGACAAGAAGGACATGCTGCGCGAGATGTGGGCGAAAGTCCGTAAGCAGACCATCAAGGACTACGTGGCGTTCCCGCTGCTGGCCGGGCCGTTCCTGCCGTTCGTGTTCGCCGGCAACATGACCGCGAACCTGATGCGCAACGTGTGGTCGTACGTGATCATCTTCTGCGGCCACTTCCCCGAGGGCACGCACGAGTTCACCATCGAGGAGACCAAGAGCGAGACCCGCGGCCAGTGGTACTACCGCCAGCTGCTGGGTTCGGCGAACCTGTCCGGCGGCAAGTGGTTCCACATCTTCAGCGGCAACCTGTCGTTCCAGATCGAGCACCACCTGTTCCCCGACATCCCGGCGCACCGCTACGCGGAAATCTCGCCCGAGGTCAAGGCACTGTGCGAGAAGTACGACCTGCCCTACAACACCGGCCCGATCCACAAGCAGTTCTTCTCGGTGGTCAAGAAGATCTGCCGCCTGGCCCTGCCGGACTCATGGCTGACAAAGCGGGCACCAGAAGGTGATCCGGTCACGGAGGTTGTTGAGGTCGCCGACGACGTCGAGGTTCTGGTGCCGGTTCCGGTCGCCTGATTCGATCAGCGTCCCGCACCTGCGACACGCCTGCCCGGCCCGGCCGTAAACCCAGAGTTGACGGCCGGGCCGGGTATCGCCCGTTGTAGTCCTGCTCCATCGGTTTCTGTTCAGCCACAACATGTCCCGGGCCCGCTGCGCCAGCCGCAGCGGGTCTTTCACTGTGCTGACCGGGGCGGTCGGGCGGCGGCCGACGATGAAACACAGCTCATTGGCGTAGACGTTGCCGACGCCGGCGAGGTTGCGTTGGTCGAGTAGTGCTTCATGCAGTGGCCGGTCGGGGTCCTGGGTGAGGTTCTGGGCAGCCCGGTGTGGATCCCAGTCCGGGCCGAGCAGATCCGGGCCGAGGTGCTTGACGGGCTCCTCGTCGTGGTCCCGCTTGAGGACTTCCAGGATGCCGAGTTCTGAACCCACCGCTTGAATGTCCTTGGTTTCCAGGATGATTCTCGTCTTGTGGTCGGGCCGGCGGGGCCTGGTGTTGACCTGCCACTTGCCCTCCATCTTGAGATGCGAGTGGATGCTGGCTTCGGCCGTGCGGATGAACAAATGCTTGCCGCGGCTGATGACGTCCTCGACCGTCTGGCCCGTGAGGTCGACGGTGGCGAACTTCGGGACGCGAATGTCGCAGCGCGTCAGCGTCTTTCCCTGCAGCGCCTCACGGAGGATCGCTGCGGTGTGAAAAACGGTGTCGCCTTCGGGCATCAGCGGATGTAGGCGTGGGCTCGGGTCAGCGCGCGTTCGGCGTCGTGCGCGATTTTCTGGACCAGGGGAGCGGCCAGTTCCAGCTCGTCGATCAGGTCGAGGGCCTCACCGGCCCAGATCGGCACGTAGTCCATGTCCAGCTCGGCGACCTTGGTGCGGAACTCGTTTTGTGCCTTGGGATCCGCGTCGAGCTCGGCGTCGCGGTCCTGCCACGTGTCGGTGAAGACGCTGCGCAACGTGCGCGCCGGATACTCGGCGGGCCAACGCGTTTCGACGGGCCGGGCGGCGATGTCGATGGCGCGTCCGCTCGTGGTGTCCGCCGCCTTCGCCTTGAGCATGACCTTCGACTCGGCGGCGCTGAGCAGGGACTCGTGGGTGGCCTCGAATCGGGTGCCGATCATGGCGCCCGCGGCGCCGAGCGTCAGTGCAGCGGCCAGGCCGCGGCCGTCTGCAATCCCACCGGCGGCAAGAACCGGGATGCCGTGCGCGATGTCGACGACCGCGGGGACGAACGGCAACGTCGACCGGCCGCCGTGGTGGCCCCCGGCTTCCCGGCCCTGCGCGACCAGCACCTGGACTCCGGCGTCGAGGGCCTGCTTGGCCTCATCGAGGCTGTGGACCTGGGACAGCAGCGGAATGCCGGCGTCGTGGATCGCTTTGGCGAACGGGGCCGGGTCGCCGAACGACAAGATGATGGCGGCGGGCTGCTGCGCGATCACCCAGTCGATGATCTCCTGATTGACCGCCCAGGTGAGTAGGCCGACGCCCCAGGGTTTTTCGGTGCCCTGCTTGGCCAACTGGCATTCGGTGGCGAGCATCGTGAGGTCGCCGCGGCCGCCGCCGATCAGGCCCAGCCCGCCACCCTCCGACACCGCGGCTGCCAGCCGGCCACCGGATACGTCGCCCATCGGGGCCAGGACGATCGGGTGCTCGATGCCGAACAGTTCCGTCAACGGGGTGTGCAGGGCCATGGCTTCACTCTAGGACTCGGTGTGAGCGGGTCCCGCGGCCGCGGAAGTTGACCTTGCCCCCGGCGGCAATGTTTACCCTCTCGATTGAGGACATTGACCATGCAGATTTCCGAGCTGGCCCGGCGGACGGGCGCGTCGACCAAGGCCGTGCGGTACTACGAGGACCTCGGCCTGCTGGCGCCGTCGCGCCTGCCCAACGGCTACCGGGACTACTCCGAAGAGGATGTGCAGATCGTCAGCGAGGTGCGTGCTCTCGCCGCCGTCGGCATCGCCCCGTCGAAGGCCGGACCGTTCATCGACTGCCTTCGTCATGGCCACGAACACAGCGACGAGTGTCCCGAGTCGCTCGTGGCGTATCGGGACAGCATCGCCGTCCTCGACGAGACCATCGCGTCGCTGACGCGGCGCCGACACGACCTCGCGGCGCGGCTCGACGCCGCCGCATGCCGAGCATTCGACAAGAAGGACGAACCGTTGACAGATTTCACGACGCTCCCCGCCGGCCTGCCTGTCCCCGAAAACGACGGCGCCGCTGATCATCTCGTCGGCCTGGAGGTCCCCGACATCACGCTGAGGTCGAGCGGCGGTGGGGAAGTCCAGCTGCGGCAGCTGCCGGCGGGGCGGACGATCGTGTATCTGTATCCACTGACCGGCCGTCCCGGTGCTGACCTCCCCGCGGGCTGGGATGCGATTCCCGGGGCCCGAGGGTGTTCCACCGAGGCATGCGACTTCCGTGACCACTTCGCCGAGCTGAAAGCCGCTGGGGCGAGCCAGGTCTGGGGACTGTCCAGCCAGGACGTCGACTATCAGGCAGAAGTGGTGCGTCGGCTGCGACTGCCCTTCCACATGCTGTCCGACGAGACGTTCGTTCTGGCCGACGCGCTGCGGCTCCCGACGTTCGCTGCCGACGGGCACCCGCGCCTCTACACCCGACTCACCATGGTGATCTGCGACGGCCGCATCGAGCACGTCTTCTACCCGATCTTCCCGCCGAACACGCACGCACAGCAGGTGCTGGACTGGTTGCGCCGAGCGTGAACTCCATCGTCGACTTTCCCGGGCAGATTCATACGGTCAAGACAACATCCATTGATTTGGGAGGTTGTCGTGCCCAGTGGGTATCCGCATTCGAAGCA
>NZ_JBJIAK010000048.1:0-46463 GCF_045310915.1 Mycobacterium sp. SMC-17
GTCCCTTCTGACCAGCGTTGGGCGGGGCACACACCGGCCAGGGCGGGCAGACAAGACATTGATGAGGAACGGCCAGGTGAGGTTCCCCCGAAAGCGTGGAGGCATCGACAATAGGGGTCGAGATGCCAGAGAAACGCAAGAAGTACGACCGGGAGTTCCGTGAGGGTGCTGTCCGGATCGTCGAAGAGACGGGGAAGCCGATCGCGCAGGTCGCGCGGGACCTGGGGGTGCATGAGGGCACGCTGGGCAACTGGGTGGCGCGGGCGCGGGAGGCCCGCGAGGGCCGCGGCGAGTTGACCCGCGACGATATGGATGAGCTCAAACGCCTGCGCAGCGAGGTCGCCGAGCTGCGGATGGAGCGTGATGTCCTCAAGCGATCCGTGGTCCTGTGGGTGAAGGAGGCGACGAAGTGAGCGTGGCACGCTTTGTCGCCGACCAGAGGACCAAATACCGTGTGCCTCATAGGTTTACCTGCGCATTGTTGGGTGTGAGTGTGTCCTGGTTCTATAAATGGCTCGGTCGTGCCGGTGACCCGGGCGGGGTGCACACCGACACCGATCGGCGCCGTTGCCAGCTCGACGAAGCGGTGCGGACGGCATTCGGGAAGTCCAAGGGGCTGCACGGGTCGCCGCGGCTGGTGGCCGACCTGCGTGATCTGGGCTGGGTGGTGTCGGAGAAGACGGTCGCCGATTCGATGCGCCGCCAAGGCCTCATTGCCCGCAAGATCCGTCGTCGTAGTGGGCTCACGCGGCAGGACAAGTCCGCACCGAAGTTCCCTGACCTGCTCAAACGGGACTTCACCGCGGCGGCGCCGAACACCAGGTGGGTTGGGGATATGACCGAGATCCCGACCGCGGCCGGCAAGTTGTATCTGGCGACGGTGATCGATCTGTACAGCCGGCGGTTGCTCGGTGCGGCGACCTCGCGACATCCCGACGCCACACTGGCCTGCGCCGCTTTGGAGATGGCCGTGGCCGCACGTGGCGGACGGGAGGCGATCTGGCGTGACGATGAGGCTCAGCGGGTCATTTTCCACACCGACCGCGGCAGTACGTATACCGCTCAGGCGTTCCGCAACCTGTGTAGCAGGCTTGGAGTCCGGCAGTCGATGGGCCGGGTGGGGTCGTGCTTCGATAACGCCGCCGCCGAAGCGTTCTTCTCATCGTTGGAGTGGGAAGTGCTGTCCCGCAACGATTTCGGTGATACTATCCAGGCGCGGGCGGTGGTCATCGACTGGTGCTACACGTTCTACAACCACCAACGACGCCACAGTGCTGCCGACGGGCTCTCACCCGTCAACTACGAGATCAGGGAAAACCGACAGAAGCCGCAAGCGGCTTAAGAAACCCTCCACGATCTCGGGGGAACCACAAGGCTCCTGATTAAGTCATGTCCGTCCTGTCCGGTGTGAACAAGACGCGCACCACACGGGCCGGGCAAATCAGGTTAAAGACAACCCAGTAGGGCGTCAGTCAGTGCCAGAGCCACGACCCGCGCGGTAACGCTCTTCCATCATCAATGTCGGTGCCCCGGAGTAAACCAGAGTCAACCGGTGCGGCACATATCCGCACCCGAAGAGGGTGGGGCCCCGATGGGTAATCGAGCGAACATCGTTGTCGTGAAAGACCAAGAGTGGCAGTACGTTTACTCCCACTGCGAGGGCTGCCGCATGGTGGACCTACTGATAGGTGGCCCGCCCTTGGCCTTGCAATTCCTCGAATCGCTGGGCCGCCGGCAGTCCCACGACACCTGGACTGATCCGTTGTGGTGCGACGGCGGTGCGGTCTTCGACTTCGATCGGCGGCGGGTCGTGTTCTTCGGCGACAGCCTCATGGTGGAGATGCCGTTCCGCCGCACAATTCTTGCGGCGCTCGCGGAGGTATGGGCGGGCTACGAGATCTGCTACGCCTACGACGGAACAGTCGAGATCGGCGGATACGTTGGGAAGGAGTTTGCCCTGCCATCGCTGGATGGTCTTTCCGCGCCGAAACTGGCAAAATCCCGAAACTCTTTGTGCCACTTGGTTTCGGTCATCGACGCGTCGGGGGAATTGCGGATGTGGCCGTTGTGGTGGGGTGACAGCAAGGCATGGCACGGGCCGGCGTTGCTGGACAAATTGCCAGGTAGCGGCGTCCGGAGACTGCGGCTCGACAAGATTCCCGAGGGCGGGGTGCACATCGATGTACCCCGAAATGTGGTCGGGGTGTGGAACACCGCCGACGTCATGGGTGTGTTCCGGGCACTGCCGGAGTTGTGGCGCGGCTGGCGGGCCGAATGTTGGGACGATCGCTATGAGGAGCATCTCGCCGCATGCGGAGACGCGCTGCAGCTGCCTGCCCTGGACGAGGCAGATTTCGACGAGGCCCTGAATTGGTTGCGCGAGAGAGCTTGTGGCATGGACCGCAGCTACGCTGCCGTTCCTCCGGATGCCGTCGAATGGGCTCGGTTTGCGGCAGCCTATGACCGCGCGCGGCCGCGCCGGAGGAAAACGGCATGACCGCCGCTGACACCCATTGGTACCATTGGAGGGGTCGGAAGGTACCAATCATGGCGCTGAACATCAAAGATCCGGCCGTCCATGAAGCCGTGAAGGCGATCGCGAAGATCACGGGCGAGTCGCAGGCACAGGCCGTCGCGACAGCGGTGAACGACCGACTCCGACGACTGCAGGCCGATGATCTGGCAGAGCGCTTGCTGGATATTGCCCGCAGTATCAGGAGCCGGCTGGGTCCCGAGGGACTACCGGACCACAGTGAGCTGCTTTACGACGAATACGGACTGCCGAAATGATCGTGGACACCTCGGCCATCATCGCGCTGGTTGCGGACGAGGACGACGTGGGAGTCTATGCCCGGGCGATTGCGGCTGCGGCGGTGCCGCGGCTGTCGGCGGCAAGCTATCTCGAATGCGGAATCGTCCTGGATGCGCGCCGCGATCCAGTCATCAGTACGCGGTTCGATGACCTGGTGGATAGCGCCGGATTCGTCATCGAACCGGTGACCGAGCATCAGGCCCGGCTGGCCCGCCAGGCCTACCGCGATTTCGGGAAAGGCAGCGGCCACCCCGCGGGCCTCAACTTCGGCGACTGCTTCGCATATGCGCTGGCGATCGACTGTCGCGAGCCATTGTTGTGGAAGGGCGATGACTTCGGGCACACAGGTGTCCGATCAGCACTCGAGCCCAGCTAGGCGTCGCGACACAGGGCCCGGTCGCCTCACGATCAGAAGTTCACGATCAGAACTTGTAGAACGGCACCAGTTGGTTGGCGCGCTGCAGGTTTGTCTGCAGGCAGTCCGGGCGGTCAGGCGACTCGATGGGCGAGTAGAACAGCGACTGGTTGATCAGCCCGTAACTGGTCTTGAACGTGATCATGCACGTCACCCACCACCGGTCATTCCAGTCGGTCGGCTTCATGATCCAGTACTGCGCGGCCCGGTGCCCGGCGATGTTCAGCTCGACGGCGTCGGCCGGCAGCGTCTGCTCGTAGGTGCGCCAGACGATCGGCTCGACGGCCATCTGGTAATTACCGGCGTCGTAGTGACAGCGCAGGCCGTCTTCGTGATCGGGCGGGGTGAAGCCCAGACCCATGGCGTTGATTGCATCGAGCGGAATCTGATCGCACGGGTCGAATGGGCTCGGGTTCGTGGTGGCGATGATCGGATATTTGATGGTGCTGCTCATCGGGGCGGAGGTGGAGCGCAGCTCGACGTTGTCGCCGCCGGTCGGTGTCACTGGGTTGGTCTGTGTGACCACCACGCCTGCCGTCACGAGCGCACACAGCGCCGACACGAGCCGTAGTTTCCCGGCCATCGCTGCCATGACACCCCTTAGATCCGAGCAATACTGCGGGGAGTCTACAAGTCGCCTGCGTCACACCGGACAGGATGGGAGAACCTGTTCTAGTTTCTCCCGCTGCGCGGGACGGTTGGCACTGCAGCGGGCGTTGCTGTCACCCAAGTACCCTGGATTTTTGTGTCGACTCAGCCGACCCTTTGGGCAATCAGTGACCTGCACATCGGGCACACCGGAAACAAGCCGGTCACCGAGTCGCTGCACCCGGCCTCACCGGACGACTGGCTGATCGTCGCCGGCGACGTTGCCGAGCGCACCGACGACATCCGGTGGTCCCTGGACCTGCTGCGCAAGCGCTTCGCCAAAGTGATCTGGGTGCCGGGCAACCACGAACTGTGGACCACCAACAAGGACCCGATGCAGATCTTCGGGAAGGCCCGCTACGACTACCTGGTCGACATGTGCGACCAGATGGGCATCGTGACGCCCGAGCATCCGTTCCCGGTCTGGACCGGCCCGGGCGGCGCGGCGACCATCGTGCCGATGTTCCTGCTGTACGACTACAGCTTCTTGCCCGCGGGCACCGCGACAAAGGCCGAGGGCCTGGCGCTGGCCAAGGAGCGCAACGTCGTCGGGACCGATGAGTTCCTGCTGTCGAGCGAGCCGTACGCGACCCGGGACGCGTGGTGCCGGGACCGGCTGAACATCACTCGCAAGAAGCTCGACGACCTGGACTGGATGGAGTCGACGGTCCTGGTCAACCACTTCCCGCTGGTGCGCGAACCCTGCGACGCCATGTTCTATCCGGAGTTCTCGCTGTGGTGCGGCACCACCGCGACCAAAGACTGGCACACCCGCTACAACGCCATCTGTTCGGTGTACGGCCACCTGCATATTCCGCGCACCACCTACTACGACGGGGTGCGGTTCGAGGAAGTGTCGGTCGGCTATCCGCGAGAGTGGCGGCGCCGCAAGCCTTATCGGTGGATGCGCCAAATCCTGCCGGACCCCCAGTACCCACCCGGCTACCTCAACGACTTCGGTGGCCACTTCGAGATCACCCAGGAAATGCGGGAGCACGCGCAGAAGATGCAGGACCGGATCAATTCGAGGCGGTTGTGATGGGTGATGCGCTGCTATCGCAGGTGCTGCCTGACGTGGTGGCCACCGCCGAGACGTACTCCGACCCGGGCAATCTCGTGCCGCTGCCGGAGGAAGAGCCGCTGATCGCCCGGTCGGTGGCCAAGCGCCGCAACGAATTCATCACCGTGCGGCACTGCGCCCGTGAGGCATTGGGCAAGCTCGATGTCGGCCCGGTCCCGATCCTCAAGGGCGACAAGGGCGAACCGTGCTGGCCCGACGGCATCGTCGGCAGCCTGACGCACTGCGAGGGTTTCCGCGGCGCCGTGGTGGCACGGGCCACGGAGGTGCGCTCGGTCGGTATCGACGCCGAACCGCACGGGGTGTTGCCCAAGGGCGTGCTGGGCGCGGTCGCGTTGCCCGCCGAGCAGGACGCCGTGGCGACGCTGGAGGGTGACCTGCACTGGGACCGGATCCTGTTCTGCGCCAAGGAGGCGACGTACAAGGCCTGGTTCCCGCTGACCCACCGCTGGCTGGGATTCGAGGACGCGCACATCACCTTCGAGCTGGATTCGTCGGGGAGTTCGGGCACGTTCCTGTCGCGCATCCTCATCGACCCGGCCGCCGAGTCCGGCCCGCCGCTGACGGAACTGCCGGGCCGCTTCACCGTATCGAACGGCCTTGTCCTGACGGCGATCTCGCTGTGAAGACGGCGTCGAAGCCGGCTCCGCCACCGGGGCTGGTGATCGTCGACAAACCCGCCGGGATGACGAGCCACGATGTCGTCGGCCGATGCCGGCGATTGTTCGGCACCCGCAAGGTCGGGCACGCCGGCACGCTGGACCCTATGGCGACCGGCGTGCTGGTGGTCGGCATCGAACGGGCCACCAAGATCCTGGGCCTGTTGACCGCCACCGACAAGACGTACGTCGCGACCATCCGTCTCGGCCAGACCACGTCGACCGAGGACGCCGAAGGCGAAGTGCTGGAGAAGGTTTCGGCCGCCCATGTGACGGACGCGCAGATCGAATCCGCCGTTGCGACCCTGCGGGGCGAGATCGACCAGGTGCCATCGGCGGTCAGCGCCATCAAGGTCGACGGTGAGCGCGCGTACAAGCTGGTCCGCGAAGGCAAGGCGCCCGAGTTGGCGGCCCGCCGGGTGCGGATCGAACGCTTCACGGTGGACGCGGTCCGGCGGGTCGAGGATTTCGTCGATGTCGACGTCACGGTGGACTGCTCGTCGGGCACCTACATCCGGGCGCTGGCCCGTGACGTCGGTGCCGCGCTCGGCGTGGGTGGGCACCTGACGGCGTTGCGGCGCACCAAGGTTGGCCGCTACGGACTGGACGAGGCGCGCACGCTGGAACAGCTGACCGATGCGGCCGAGCTGAGCTACTCGCTGGACGCGGCCTGCCTGCTCGGGTTCCCGCGGCGCGACCTCACCGACGACGAGACCGAGGACGCCCGGCACGGGAGAGCCCTGAAGCCGGCCGGCATCGACGGCACCTACGCCGCGACCGCGCCCGACGGGCGGGTCATCGCGCTACTGGAGGACGGGCCCAAGCGCACCAGCAGCGTCGTGGTGCTGCGGCCGGCGACGTTGTAGCGCCGGCACATGGCCACCCATGAGCCGGAGATCACGTGGCCAGTCGACCTGCGCGCACCGTCAGGGCAGCCTTGCGTTGACCGTGCACACCGGCTCTTCGCTACTCGAACTTTGTCTGAGTGAGCGCACGATCAACGCCCACAAGGGATTTGCTTGTCAAGTGCCCAGCGCCTACACGCATACGAACGTGCAGTCAGAGCGTCTCCACGGTGGATCCGACGATCTGTACGCACCCTCGACGCGAACCCGATGCGCGCTACGCGACGACCCAGATGGCTTCGGCCGCCGGGTTGCCCAGGTCGACCGTCGTCGTGTCGTCGGTGGCGGCGTCGGCCGCTGTCACCGCCACCGAGATCATCCCGGCGAAGTCGCGCCGGGCCACGACCCGCAGATGTGAATCGAGCGTGATCCCGACGCTGTCGAAGTACCGCAGCATCTCGGGATCGTGGTCGGAAATCCGGGCCACCGTGCCGGCGTCACCGTCCGAGCACGCGGACAGCTGCCGCGCCGGGGGAGTCGGCACCTGGCCATCGGCCGCGGGAATGGGATCGCCGTGCGGGTCCCGCGTCGGGAAGCCGAGCTTGGCGTCGATGCGGTCCAGCATCCGGTCCGACACGGCGTGCTCG
This sequence comes from Mycobacterium sp. SMC-17, assembly GCF_045310915.1. Lineage (NCBI taxonomy): Bacteria > Bacillati > Actinomycetota > Actinomycetes > Mycobacteriales > Mycobacteriaceae > Mycobacterium > Mycobacterium sp. SMC-17. The sequence continues at coordinate 7,105 of NZ_JBJIAK010000048.1, forward strand.
AGCACCTCGGCTTCGTCGTGCACCTCGTCCCAGCCGTAGCCGAGTTCGCGCACCAGGAACGTCTCCATCAACCGGTGGCGGCGGACCATGGCCAGCGCCGCGCTGCGACCGATGTCGGTGAGTGTCACCGCGCCGTACTTCTCGTGGTGCACCAGGCCCTGATCGGCGAGCTTGCGGATCGACTCCGAGGCCGTCGACGCCGACACCCCGATGCGTTCGGCCAGCATTTTCGTGCTGACTTTCTCGCGCGACCACTCCTGCGCGGTCCAGATGACTTTGAGGTAGTCCTGGGCGACCGTGGATAGATCCGGCGTATTGCCGGCGTCTTCTGCAGGACTCACACCACAAAGTTTAGGCAATCGTCACCTCATCCGGGGATCTCACGGTGCCTGCCGCGGCGGCGCGCCGTAGGCTTGCGGTCGTGCAACGCTGGCGTGGGCAGGACGAGATCCCCACGGATTGGGGCCGATGTGTGCTCACCATCGGGGTATTCGATGGCGTACATCGTGGACATGCAGAACTGATCAGCCACGCGGTGAAGGCCGGCCGGTCCCGCGGCGTCCCCACCGTGTTGATGACGTTCGATCCGCATCCGATGGAAGTGGTCCTGCCGGGTAGTCACCCCGCGCAGCTGACGACGCTGACCCGCCGGGCCGAACTGGTCGAGGAACTGGGCGTCGACGTCTTCCTCGTCATGCCGTTCACCACCGACTTCATGAAGCTGACCCCCGAGCGGTACGTGCACGAACTGCTCGTCGAGCGTCTGCACGTCCTCGAGGTCGTGGTCGGCGAGAACTTCACCTTCGGCAAGAAGGCCGGCGGCAACGTGCCGCTGCTGCGCAAGGCCGGCGAGCGCTTCGGCTTCGCGGTCGAGGGCATCTCGCTGGTGGCCGAGCATCACCAGGCCGAGACGGTCACGTTCTCGTCCACCTACATCCGGTCCTGCGTGGACGCCGGCGACATGGCCGCCGCAACCGAAGCGCTGGGCCGGCCGCACCGCGTGGAGGGCGTCGTCGTCCGCGGTGACGGCCGCGGCCGCGGGCTGGGCTTCCCGACCGCCAACGTCGCCCCGCCGATGCACTCGGCGATCCCGGCCGACGGCGTCTACGCCGCCTGGTTCACCGTCCTGGGGCACGGCCCGTCGGTCGGCACCGTGACGCCGGGGGAGCGCTACCAGGCCGCGGTGTCCGTCGGCACCAATCCGACGTTCTCCGGCCGCACCCGCACCGTCGAGGCCTTCGTGCTCGACACCGAGGCAGACCTGTACGGGCAGCACGTGGCGGTCGATTTCGTTTCGCGCATCCGCGGCCAGGAGAAGTTCGATTCGGTGGACGACCTGGTCGTGGCCATGGATCGCGATACCCAGCGGGCTCGCACGATTCTGGTTCCGCAGTAGCTTCCTGATAAACTGCCCGACGCGCGTGCTGCAGTTCGCGGTGGCCGCGCCCTCGTTGTTCTTCGCGGACCGAATTGATGGAGTTGTTTCGTGGCACTCACTGCCGAGCAGAAAAAAGAGATCCTGGGTCAGTACGGCCTGCATGACACCGACACCGGCTCGCCGGAGGCTCAGGTCGCCCTGCTGACCAAGCGCATCTCGGACCTGACCGAGCACCTCAAGCAGCACAAGCACGACCACCACAGCCGGCGTGGCCTGCTGCTGCTGGTCGGCCGTCGCCGCCGGTTGCTCAAGTACGTCGCTCAGGTCGACGTCGCGCGGTACCGCTCGCTGATCGAGCGTCTGGGTCTGCGTCGCTGACGCACCACTGATTCACTCCCATCGCCAGGTCTGCTCCGGCAGGCCTGGCGATGGGCATTGGTACGGGTAGTAACATAAAACTGTTTTGGGCCCAGCGCCCAAGACGTCGGAACGTCACACAGCGTCCGCCTGAACCTCGTGGGGCGGTCTTCGGTAGTGGCTGCCGGGGCATGACCCCCGGCCGCTTCGATCGACGGCCGTCAGCAGTTAGCGGGATGGTTTTCGGGTTTTCTGGATGCTCGCGTGTGACGATGCGACAGCAGTAACAAAGAGGAACCAGAAAAAACGGAACCCGCATAGGGCGGGCCCAGAGAGGTTATTGCGACATCCATGTCTGCAGTTGAAATTGAAGAGGGCGTGTTCGAAGCAACCGCCGTCATCGACAACGGGAGCTACGGCACCCGCACCATCCGCTTCGAGACCGGTCGCCTGGCACGTCAGGCCGCCGGCTCCGTCGTCGCCTACCTGGACGACGAGACCATGCTCCTGTCGGCCACCACGGCCAGCAAGAGCCCGAAGGACCACTTCGACTTCTTCCCCCTGACCATCGACGTCGAGGAGCGGATGTACGCCGCGGGCCGCATCCCCGGCTCGTTCTTCCGTCGTGAGGGCCGGCCCTCCACCGACGCGATCCTGACCTGCCGTCTGATCGACCGGCCGCTGCGCCCGTCGTTCGTGTCGGGTCTGCGCAACGAGATCCAGGTCGTCGTCACCGTGCTGAGCCTGGACCCCAAGGATCTGTACGACGTCGTGGCCATCAACGCCGCGTCGGCGTCCACCCAGATTTCCGGCCTGCCGTTCTCCGGCCCGGTCGGCGGCGTCCGCGTCGCGCTGATCGAGGGCCAGTGGGTTGCGTTCCCGACCGTCGAGCAGCTGGAGAAGGCCGTGTTCGACATGGTCGTCGCCGGCCGCAAGGTCGAGGGTGACGTCGCGATCATGATGGTCGAGGCCGAGGCCACCGACAATGTCATCGACCTGATCGCCGGTGGCGCCGGCGCCCCCACCGAGGCCGTCGTGGCCGAGGGCCTGGAGGCCGCCAAGCCGTTCATCGCCGCGCTGTGCACCGCCCAGGCCGAGCTGGCCGAGGCTGCCGCCAAGGAGACCGGCGAATTCCCGCTGTTCCCCGACTACGCCGACGACGCCTTCCAGGCCGTCGCCGCGGTGGCCACCGACGCGCTGTCGCAGGCGCTGACCATCGCCGGCAAGCAGGAGCGCGAAGAGCGCACCGACGAGATCAAGGTCGAGGTGCTCTCGCGCTTGGCCGAGACGTACGCGGGCCGCGAAAAGGAGATCGGCGCGGCGTTCCGCTCGCTGACCAAGAAGCTGGTCCGCCAGCGCATCCTGACCGACCACTTCCGCATCGACGGCCGTGGCATCACCGATATCCGCGCCCTGAGCGCCGAGGTCGCCGTGATCCCGCGGGCGCACGGCAGCGCGCTGTTCGAGCGCGGCGAGACCCAGATCATGGGTGTCACCACGCTGGACATGATCAAGATGGCTCAGCAGATCGACTCGCTCGGTCCCGAGACCACCAAGCGCTACATGCACCACTACAACTTCCCACCGTACTCGACCGGTGAGACCGGCCGCGTCGGTTCGCCCAAGCGCCGCGAAATCGGCCACGGCGCGCTGGCCGAGCGGGCCCTGATGCCGGTGCTGCCGAGCGTCGAGGAGTTCCCGTACGCCATCCGTCAGGTCTCGGAAGCGTTGGGCTCCAACGGTTCCACCTCGATGGGCTCGGTCTGTGCCTCCACCCTGGCGCTGCTGAACGCCGGTGTGCCGCTGAAGGCCCCGGTCGCCGGTATCGCCATGGGCCTGGTCTCCGACGAGGTCGACGGCGAGACCCGCTACGTCGCGCTGACCGACATCCTCGGTGCTGAAGACGCCTTCGGTGACATGGACTTCAAGGTCGCCGGTACCAAGGACTTCGTCACCGCCCTGCAGCTGGACACCAAGCTGGACGGCATCCCGTCCAAGGTGCTGGCCGGTGCCCTGGCCCAGGCCAAGGACGCGCGTCTGACCATCCTGGACGTCATGGCCGAGGCCATCGACGAGCCGGACGAGATGAGCCCGTACGCGCCGCGCATCACCACCATCAAGGTCCCGGTCGACAAGATCGGTGAGGTGATCGGGCCCAAGGGCAAGGTGATCAACCAGATCACCGAGGAGACCGGTGCGAACATCTCCATCGAGGACGACGGCACGGTGTTCGTCGGCGCCTCGAACGGCGAGGCGGCGCAGGCGGCGATCGACAAGATCAACGCCATCGCCAACCCGCAGCTGCCCAAGATCGGCGAGCGGTTCCTCGGCACCGTGGTGAAGACAACGGACTTCGGTGCGTTCGTCTCGCTGCTGCCGGGCCGCGACGGTCTGGTGCACATCTCCAAGCTCGGCAAGGGCAAGCGCGTCGCGAAGGTCGAGGACGTCGTGAACGTCGGCGACAAGCTGCGCGTGGAGATCGCGGACATCTCGGCGGACAACCGTGGCAAGGGCCAGAAGATCTCGCTGATCCTGGTGGACGAGGGAGATGACGCAGGCGCCTCCGCCGCGCCAGCCGACTCCGCTCCCGCCGAATCGGAGACTGCACCGGCAGATGCCGCGCCTGCAAACTCCTAAATCGACAACGCGCGACGGCCGGGGTTCTGCAGCGACATCGCTGCAGGCCCCGGCCGCTGTGCGCAAGACCAATCTCCCGGGCGGGCTGCGGGTCGTCACCGAACACCTGCCGCACGTGCATTCGGCGTCGGTCGGGGTGTGGGTCAACGTCGGTTCGCGTGACGAAGGCCCCAGCGTCGCCGGGGCCGCGCACTTCCTGGAACACCTGCTGTTCAAGTCGACCCCGACGCGCTCCGCTGTCGAGATCGCCCAGTCGATGGACGCCGTCGGCGGTGAGCTGAACGCCTTCACCGCTCGCGAGCACACCTGCTACTACGCGCACGTGCTCGACAGCGATCTCGGGCTGGCCATCGACCTGGTTTCGGACGTCGTGCTCAACGGCCGTTGTGCCGCAAGCGATGTCGAGCTGGAGCGTGACGTGGTGCTCGAAGAGATCGCCATGCGCGACGACGATCCCGAGGACACCCTCGCGGACGTCTTCCTCGGCTCCATGTTCGGCACGCACCCGGTGGGTCGTCCGGTCATCGGTAGCGTCGAATCGATCACGTCGATGACCCGCAACCAGTTGCACTCGTTCCACGTCCGCCGGTACACCCCGGACCGGATGGTGGTCGCGGTCGCCGGAAACATCGACCACGACGAAGTTGTGGCCATGGTGCGCAAGCACTTTCGGCCGCACCTCGTGCGGGGCCGTAAGCCCGTGCCGCCGCGTAAGGGCGCCGGCCGGGTGCCGGGCACGCCGACTCTGCAATTCATCAAGCGTGATTCCGAGCAGGCCCACATGTACCTGGGCGTGCGCACCCCGGGCCGCAATTGGGAGCACCGGTGGGCACTGTCGGTGCTCAACACGGCGCTCGGCGGTGGGCTGAGTTCGAGGCTGTTCCAGCAGATCCGGGAGAACCGCGGACTGGCCTACTCGGTGTATTCCACGATCGACACGTTCTCCGATGCCGGTGCGCTGTCGGTGTACTCGGCGTGCCTGCCGGACCGCTTCGACGAGGTGGTCCGGGTGACCACCGACGTGCTGGAAGACGTTGCGCGCGAAGGCATCACCGCTGACGAGTTGCGTATCGCCAAGGGCTCGATGCGCGGCGGTCTGGTGCTCGGGCTGGAGGATTCCGGTTCCCGGATGCACCGCATCGGACGCGCGGAGCTGAATTACGGCAACCACAAGTCGATCTCGGACACGCTCGCGTCGATCGACGCGGTGACGCTCGAAGAGGTCAACGCCGTCGCCCGCGAACTGCTGACGCGCCCGTTCGGTGCCGCGGTCCTGGGCCCGCACCGGTCCAAGCGCTCACTGCCGAAGCAGCTGCGCTCCCTCGACTAGTGATTTGTGCACGATAATCCGCGCTCGGCGCGGATTATCGTGCACAAATCGCGTCAGTGGCCGAGGCGTAGCGAGTCGTCGCGGCGCAGCACGAAGAAGTACGGCTGCGATTCGCCGCGCAGGTCCATGGCGCCCAGGACGGCGTCGTCGGACAGCTTGCGGAAAACGTCGTTGATCGGCAGCTGGTCGTAAACCATTGTGGCGGTGTCGACTCCGCGGTAACGGGTGGTGCGCAGCCGGGCCTTCGCCGAGCGGGCCCGCAGCAGTGGCCGCAGGGCGGCGATGGGCTTGGCGGCCGGAAGCCGGTGCAGCATCGGGATTTTCGTGGCGAGCCCGGCGCCGGAGAACGCCAGCACCGGGTTGAGGGGCCACAGCTTCTCGCCGGACAGGTCGGGAAACAGCAGTGGGTGGACGGTTTCGGCGTCGACGAACTGCTTTCCCCACCAGCCGCTGGCTTCCAGCAGCCCGTCCATCGGATGTCCGGTGGGTATCTCGGCCCCGTGCCAGGTGCCGATCATGAAGTCGGGTTCGACGGCCGGCGCGGCGTCGAAGATCTCGAGTGCTTCTGCCGTCGTGGTCGGCGGGGCTGGGAGCAGTTCCTGCAAGAGCATGGCCACGACGATACTTGACACGTGTCAAGAATGGCAGTGGTGGCCCGGCGGAAAGTCATCGCCCGGCCAGCGCGACGCTGCGCTGACCGGGCGATGGGTATCGGGTTCGTGGGTTACAGCGCGACGCGGCCGAGCGGAATGTCGAGGTCCGCGGCGACCTGGCTGCACAGCAGCTCACCGTCGTGCGTCGACAGGCCCTTGGCCAGCGCGGCGTCGTTCCGGCAGGCCGCCTGCCAGCCCTGGTCGGCGAGCTTGAGCACGTACGGCAGCGTCGCGTTGGTCAGCGCGTAGGTCGACGTGCGCGGCACGGCGCCGGGCATGTTGGCGACGCAGTAGAACACCGAGTCGTGCACGGCGAAGGTCGGGTCGTCGTGCGTGGTGGGCTTCGAGTCCTCGAAGCAGCCGCCCTGGTCGATCGCGATGTCGACCAGCACCGAGCCCGACTTCATGTGGGCCACAGTCGAATTGGTGACGAGCTTGGGCGCCTTGGCGCCGGGGACCAGCACCGCGCCGATCACCAGGTCGGCCTGCTTGACGGCGTCTTCCAGGTCCAGGCTCGAGGAGTACCGGGTGTGGATCCGGCCGTTGAACTCCGCGTCGATCCGGCGCAGGGTGTCCAGGTTGACGTCGAAGACCGTCACCTGCGCGCCCATGCCACTGGCGATCTGTGCCGCGTGGAAGCCTGCCGTGCCACCACCGATGACGACGACGTTGGCGGGGGCCACGCCGGGCACGCCGCCCATCAGGACGCCGCGGCCGCCGTGGCTGCGCATGAGGTGGTAGGCGCCGACCTGGGCCGACAGCCGGCCTGCCACTTCGCTCATCGGGGCGAGCAGCGGCAGGCGGCCGTCGGCAGTCTGAACGGTTTCGTAGGCGATCGAGGTGGTGCCCGATGCCAGCAGCGCGTCGGTGCATTCGCGCGAGGCGGCCAGGTGCAGGTAGGTGAACAGCGTCTGGCCCTTGCGCATGCGGTGGTACTCGGCCGCGATGGGCTCCTTGACCTTGAGCAGCAGATCCGACTCGGCCCAGACCTGGTCCGCGGTGGTGACGATCTGTGCGCCGGCGGCCTTGAAGTCGTTGTCCGCGATGGCAGATCCCTCGCCGGCCCCGGCCTGGATCAGTACCTCATGGCCGTGCTTGATCAGTTCGGCGACGCCGGCCGGGGTGATGGCCACCCGGTACTCGTTGTTCTTGATTTCGGTCGGGATACCGACGTGCATCTGGGGTTCTCCTCAAGGCGGATCAGGTGGTGCCCTAAGTGTGAATAAACGTCGAGTGACCTGCAATATCTGTGATTATAATTCTCGATATGGCACCTGTCAGTGAACGATCTTCGAAAACGTCGGTCCAGGACGCCTCGCAGCCGAAGGATGTTCAGCCCGTCGAACTCGACGACGTCGACCGGCAGATCGTGACCGCGCTGCACGCTGACGCACGCATGCCCAACAGTGCATTGGCCGAGCTCGTCGGGATCGCCGCGTCGACGTGTCATGGCCGGGTTCGCCGGTTGCAACAGCTCGGGGTGATCCGCGGTTTCCATGCCGACATCGATCCGGCGGCCATCGGCCTGGGCCTGCAGGCGATGATCTCGGTGAGTCTGCAATCAGGGGCGCGGGCCCGCATCCGTGACTTCATCGCCCACATGCGGCGGCTGCCGCAGGTGATGGACGTCTATTTCCTGGCCGGCGCCGACGACTTCATCCTGCATGTCGCCGCCCGCGACACCGCGCACCTGCGGGCGTTCGTGGTCGAGCACCTCAACGCCGACGCCGATGTGGCGGGCACCCAGACGTCGCTGATCTTCGAGCACCTGCGGGGTGCGTCACCCCTGTAACCGGTTGCGGCGGAACGGGATCAGGATCGGGTCGCGGCCCGGAGTTCGGAGAGTGCCTCGCGGATGTGCTCGGCGAGGCTACGGTCGGCGGGGTCGGTGAGCCAGTGTTCGAACGCCACCTTGAACACCGCGATACCGGCCTCGGCGACCAGGCTCGCTGTGGGGTCGGCGACGCCGCGCCGGCGTAACGCATCGCCGATGGTCGTCGCCAGCGATGCGAGCTTGATGAGTTCGCGTTCTTGCAGGCTCGGATTGGCGGCGATCACGGCCTGGCGCCGGCGGGCATGTGGAAGACGGTCGGCGAAGAAGTCGGACAGTGATTCCAGTGCGCCGGCGACGGCGTCGAGTGGCGTGGTGGCGGCCGGGGCGGCGTCGATGGCGGCGCCGAGTGCGTCGGCGAGTTCGCGGCCCCGAAACAGCACCTCGCGTTTGTCGGCGAAGTGCCGGAAGAAGGTGCGTTCCGTGAGGCCTGCTCGGGCGGCGATCTCGGCGACCGTCGTCTCATCGAAGCCCTGCTCCACGTACAGGTCCAGGGCCGCCTGCTCCAAGCGGCCCTGCGCGTTCGGTTCCCAACGGCCCACGGGCGGATTGTAGGCGATGTCAGGGACTGTCACCACGAGTGATGACAGTGTCTGACATGAGGTGTACGTTCGGTGATGTCATTCACTGACATCACTCGAGGAGTTGAAATCATGCGCATATTCGTCACCGGCGCCAGCGGGCACATCGGATCCGTCGTCGTCCGCGAGCTGCTCCAGGCGGGCCATCAGGTCGCCGGACTGGCCAGGTCGGACGCCTCCGCGAGCGCCCTGGAAGCCGCCGGCGCGCAGGTGCACCGCGGCACGCTCGACGATCCTGACGGGCTCGCCGCCGCGGCGGCCGCGTCCGATGGCGTCATCCATCTGGCCTTCAAGCACGACTTCTCCAACTACGCCGACTCGCTCCAGACCGACCTGCGTGCCGTCGAAGCCATGGGGGAGGCCCTGGCGGGCTCCGGCAAGCCGTTCGTGAACACCTCGGGCACCCTCATGCTGGCCTTCGGTGGGGCGGGCCGGCTCGGCACAGAGGATGCCGACGTCGACCCGTCGGGCCCGCGGGTGGCATCGGAACTGGCCACGCTCGCGCTGGCCGAACGCGGCGTGCGGTCGTCGGTGATCAGGCTCGCTCCAACGGTGCACGGGGACACCGATCACCACGGCTTCGTCCCGAGTCTGATCGAATTCGCCCGTGCCGCAGGACGATCCGGGTATCTCGGCGACGGCTCCAATCGGTGGCCCGCGGTGCACACCGTCGATGCTGCACGGCTCTATCGGCTGGCGGTGGAGTCGGCGCCGGCCGGCTCGGTGTTGCACGGGGCGGCCGAACAGGGCATCGCCTTCCGCGACATCGCGCAGGCCATCGGGGAGGGGCTGGGCGTACCGGTGCAGCAGATTCCGGCGGACGACGCGTCAGCGCACTTCGGTTTCCTGGCGGGCTTCGCCGCCCTGGACAACCCGACATCCAGTGAACGGACGCGGGCCCTGCTCGGCTGGGAGCCCGCTCAGCCGACACTGGTCGAAGACCTCAAGGCCGGCCACTACTTCGCGAACCTGCGGGGAGCGCCGCCGCTCTGGGCCTAGCGATTGACAAGCTCCGGGTGGAACTTGGTCACCAACCGGCGGATGCCGTCGCGCCAGTCGACCGACGTGCCGCCGATCAACTCGTGCATGCGGGTGGTGTCGGTCGGGCCGCCGCGCAGCGCGTTCGGGTCCTCGGTGAACACCGGCTCGCGGCCGACCAGCTCGCCGATGTAGGTGCACCATTCCTGCAGGCTGACGGTCTGATCACCGCACCAGTTCACGGTCGTGGCGGGCACCGACGCCACGTCCAGCAGCTTGGGCAGGGTCGCCAGGATGTCGTCTTCGTGAATCGGGTTGTACAGCGCCGGCCCGCCCGGCGGCACCTGGATCGGGATGCCCGCCAGGATCATCTCCATCTGGTAATACGGCCAGCCGCCGTTGTCGCCGTAGGGCACGTTGAATCGGGCGATGGTGGCCGGCAGATCCAGGGCGCGCGACATGGTGCGCACGACCGTCTCACCGGCGATCTTGGAGATCGAATACGTCGGGAACAGGTGCTTGTGGTTGTCGCCCAGCGCCGCCGACTCGGAGCGGGGCTCGTCGCCGGGCGGGTCGTACACCGCGGCCGACGACGTGTGCAGGAACGCCTTGGCCTCGCGACAGTGCGCCATCAACAACCCCACCGACTCGGCGTTGGCCGCGAGGTCCTTGTCCCACCGGCCGGTCTTGGCCACGGCGAGGTTGACCACGTAGTCGAAATCGGTTGGCAGGGCGCTGAAGTCACCGACCGCCAGGTTGACCGCAGCGCAGCGGACGCCGGCCTGCTCCAGGCCCTGTTGGGCCTGCGGATTGTTGAACCGGGCGACGCCCCACACCTCGTTGTCGGCCGCCAGGGCCCGGGCGATCGGGGTGGCCACCTGGCCGGTGACTCCGGTGATGAGGATCTTGGCGCCGCGCATGGGGCTGATGGTAGGACGGCCGCTAGGGTTGACCTCATGCGAGTCGGAGTTCTGGGTGCCAAGGGCAAAGTCGGTGCGACCATCGTCGAGGGTGTCGAAGCCGCCGACGATCTGACGTTCACCGTCGGCGTCGACGCCGGAGACGAGCTGAGCCTGTTCACCGACAGCGGCACCGAGGTCGTCGTCGACTTCACCCACCCCGACGTCGTGATGGACAACCTGAAGTTCCTCATCGACAACGGCATTCACGCCGTCGTCGGCACCACGGGCTTCACCGCGGAGCGGCTCGCGCAGGTTCGCGAGTGGGTGGCCGCCAAACCCGGCGTCGCCGTGCTGATCGCCCCCAACTTCGCCATCGGCGCGGTGCTGTCCATGCACTTCGCCAAGCTGGCCGCCCCGTTCTTCGAGTCGGCCGAGGTCGTCGAGCTGCACCACCCGCAGAAGGCCGACGCCCCGTCGGGCACCGCCACCCGCACCGCCCAGCTGATCGCCGAGGCGCGAAAAGGCCTGCCGCCCAACCCCGATGCCACCAGCACCGGTCTGGAAGGCGCGCGCGGCGCGGACGTCGACGGCATCCCCGTGCACTCGGTGCGGCTGCGCGGACTGGTGGCGCACCAGGAAGTGCTGTTCGGTACCCAGGGCGAAACGCTGACCATCCGCCACGACAGCATCGACCGCACGTCGTTCGTGCCGGGCGTGCTGCTCGGTGTCCGCGAGGTCGCCAAGTATCCGGGGCTGACCATCGGCATCGAGAAGCTGATGGGGCTGTGACGGGCCGGTGATGACCAAACCGAGCTCGCAGGTATTCCGCATCCAGCTGGTCGTCGCATTCCTGTGCGTGGCGCTGGTGGTCTACTTCGTGATGCTCGGGCGTTCCGGCGTCATCCTGATGCAGTCGGGGGAGGCCGCGGCGATCGGCCTCGGTATCGGCATCTTCGTGCTGCCGCTGATCGGGCTGTGGGCCATGGTCGCCACGCTGCGCGCCGGTTTCGCGCACCAGCGGCTGGCCCGGCTGGCGCACGACGAGGGCGTCGAGCTCGACATCAGTGACCTGCCCAAGCGCCCGTCGGGCCGCATCGAACGTGACGCCGCCGACGCGCTGTTCGAGTCGGTGCGGGACGAGGTCGAGGCTAGTCCCGATGATTGGCGCGGCTGGTACCGGCTGGCCCGCGCCTACGACTACGCGGGGGACCGGGCCCGGGCCCGGGAAACCATCCGCAAGGCCGTCCGTCTGGAGCAGGCCTCGCGATGAAACTCCTTGTCGTGCACCACACTCCGTCTCCGCACTGTCAGGAGATGTTCGAGGCGGTGCTCGCCGGGGCAACTGATCCCGAGATCGAGGGCGTCGACGTCGTGCGGCGTCCGGCGCTGACGCTGTCGGCCGCCGACGTGCTGGAAGCCGACGGCTATCTGCTCGGTTCGCCGGCGAATCTCGGCTACATGTCGGGCGCCCTCAAGCAATATTTTGTCAATTACCCGTCTAATACGCCGCGCGGAACCGTGGCCTGCCCAAACTTATTAGGGCGGCTCGCAGGGCAAAATACAGGGTCAAATCGCGGTGATGTTTCACTCAGCGCGGGGGTGTATTCCCGCTGGTAGCGTCGGTTTTGGCAGTCAAATCGAACAAAGGAGAAGACGCCGTGACCGATATCTTTTGCCGCGTACCCCAGGCTCCCGAGCCCACTGCGGAGCCCTACGCCCGTGCCCACGCTCATGCGTGCAGCGAGCGTGCCAAGTTCCCTGGCCGGTTCGCAAAGTGGTACGTCGAGAACGGCATCGGCTTGGCCGTTGCTGACGCTTGGGCCGCAGCACCGGAGGATGTGAAGGTCATCTAGTGCCTCGCCTGCTGATCATCCACCACACCCCGTCGCCACACTGCCAGGAGATGCTGGAGGCGGTGCTGGCCGGTACGACCGATCCGGACATCGAGGGTGTGGAGGTCGTGCGCCGTCCGGCCTTGACGTGCTCACCCACTGATGCGCTGGAGGCCGACGGCTACCTGATCGGCAGCCCGGCGAACCTCGGCTATCTCAGCGGTGCCGTGAAACACGCCTTCGATCAGCTGTATTACCCGTGCCTCGATGCGACACGGGGGAGACCGTTCGGGGTCTGGCTGCACGGCAACGAGGGCACCGAAGGGGCCGAGCGCGCGGTGGACGGCATCACCACCGGGCTGGGTTGGGGACGGGCAGCGGCGACGGTGATCGTGTCCGGCAAGCCGAGCAAGGCCGACCTTGAGGCGTGCTGGAATCTTGGTGCGACGGTCGCTGCGACACTGATGGAGCCGTGAGGTTCGGCAACGGCGCGGAGTCAGTCTTGTCTGTCGCCTTGAGCCCGCAGCTTCTGAATTAGTTCTTCAAGGGCCGCAAGGGAATTAGCGGTGTACTCGATCATCAACTCGTTGCCGTTGCGTACCCACGATTCGTGCACGCCCCGGATGGCTTCTCGTTGCGCCTCGGCCAGCGTAAGCGGATCGAAGCCGTCGAAGTCCACCACCTCATGGCCTGGATGACTGCTCCAATCGCACTCATCGCAGACTTGGAAATGATCTCCGTCAGTACCGATTTCGGGATCGAAGTACGTACGCACTGCACGAGATTCGCAGCGAGGGCATTGGTCGGTGCGATCCCAGAGGTCCCGCGTCAGAACGTTGGCCATGTGCACTGCGATGGTGTCGACTGCGCGCTTGGCGATGAGGGCAGCTGTTCTGTTGGCATTCCGGTGGTGCGTCAGGTGGTTTACCAGTTCCCAGGCTTTGTCGGTTGTCGCCTTGAGGTAGCCCCGCATTTTGTCGTTCGAGCTGCCGGGGCAGTAGTGGTTGAACAGCAGCTCACCCCACGCCTTGACGTTGGCGTCCTGGGGTTCTTCGATGCCATCCGGTAGGTCAGTTCTGCGACGAGCCGCCGCCATCAGCGAGATCATGCACTCCCGCAGCTGCATGCCGACGCCTTGAAAGTCGACCACCTCAACGGCACGGTCGAGGTCTTCTTCGGCCTGTGCCAGCCTACGTACGACCTCGTCGAAAGGCGTGACGAATCCGGCTCCGAACTTTTCCTCTCTCGACCTGAGCCGCGTCATCAGGCCAATGTGGAAGGACAAAGTGTAATCCAGGCTCTGGAAGTGGCGTCGTGAGTAGAGGAGGGTCCCGTTGGTCAGGACCCAATACCGATCGGCGTCAGTCGTCACATCCCAAACCTCGTATGGGATTCCCATGACGTGTTCGACCTTCACACGCTCAACATGTTGGACCGTCTCGTCGTGAACCGTCTCCTCAACGTAGTCAGCGATTTCCCTCTCGGCGTGATAGTCACGGTCGGGGCTGTATTGCGCTAGCTGATCTGCGGGGACGGGCTGATCGGGTGGGATTGTGCAGTCGCCGTCGAATTCCTCAGGCTCAGGTTCGTTGTTCATCACCGATGAGACCCGCCGCTCGCCACGGCGTCATCGGCGTCAGGGTTGGGGGCATCGGGAGAGGTAGCCGCCGCCTCCATATATGCCAGTTGTTGCGCCGTCGGGATCAAGTACGGCGCGAATACCGAGGCGCCGCGGAAGATTCGCGGCATCGAGGCGTGTAGCCAGGCGAGGGTAAAGACCAGCGGGGCGTCGGTCCGAACGTAGCTCCATCCCGACAAGTCGTTTCGCATTGTTTTCGAGCCGTCCGCCTTCTCGAAGCCGATGTGAATACCCATCGGGTTGTCCGGTCGGATGTAGAGCCAGACGCCTTCGCCCAAGATGCAGATAGCGTCGACGGGAGGCTGTGGCGTGCTCGCAGGGTCGGAGTCTCCCAGCGACTTGCCCGCTGGAGGTTCGACCAGTGCCGTGTCCTCTAGGCACTTCCGCAGCGTTTTCACGGCGACGTGGTTCTCGAACGCGATAACGAAATAGGGTGGGACCATACCGATCTGTTTCAGGTACTCATGATCTTCGACGGTGAATACGCGATCCGATTTGTTATCGGTCATGCGGAGCCGTTTGAAGGCGGTGCCCTTCTTGATGCAGTCATCGACAGCCGAGGCGTCTAGGCGGGATTTCACCTCGCCTGCCGCTGCCACGCCTTCGATGACGTACGTCCCTCGACGGTCGTTGGGAAAGCTCAGCGGGTGGTCGGGGTTCGTGATGACAATGTCGGATTCGCGCGAGCTGTCGCCGTATGCGTCATAGACATGACCTTTGCCGACGCCGTAATTCGACGGGAGATGCTGCCGGAGCACGTCGCGCACAGCGTCTTCGGCCCCGTCTCCGATTGAGGTGGGGTGATTCGACTCCGCTCGTGCCCTCGTTAGCGCCGACCGGAGTTCCTGCTCAACGAGACCGAGGATCGTGTGGAATCGAAGCTCAACGACGGGCGGCTGGCTCTGTTCGTCAGACATTGCCGCAGTATGCAATACAGCCCCGACAGGACGGCTCGATTCGTCAGCAGGGTCGCCCCTTACGCCTCGGCGGTCTCCGTGAACGTCGGTACCCATGCCCCGCAGTCGTCGCAGTCGTCGCAGTCGTAGAAGCTGACCAGGGTCGTCAGGCCCTGGGCGAACGCCACGGCGTCGGCGTTGCTCACGTGTCGCAGGGCGGCCTGGGCCTCCAGGTCGGTCAGGGGCGGCGGGTTGCACCGTCCGCAGTCGCAACCGGTGGACTCAGGCGGGGTGCCCGGCGTGGTCATCTCGACCCGCAGCAGCGCCCGCACGTCGGCGAGGCAGCGGTAGCCCTCGCGAACGAGCACGCGGGCGGTACGGGGCGTGAACTGCTCGAATCGGCAGGGGTCGGTGGCAAGACCTGGCCTTCGCTCATTCGGCTACTCCGTCTCGAAACTCAGACGCTGGCGGTAGAGCCCCGAAACCATCGACCCTGACGTGACGGCGTACCACACTCGAACAAATGCGCCCTGGGTACAGGATCAAATGTGGAAACCTCGTATGGTGATTGACGTTTGCGTCGATCAGTGAGGAGCCGACCATGGGAATCGCGGACCTGGCGTTGGGAGCCGCGCCACTGGCCGGAGGCGCGCTGCTCGGCGCCGTGGCGGGAAACCTGAAGCCACCGGACGTGCGCGCCGCAATCAAGGCCGACATGGACCTGCTGGACCGGATTCCGGCCGAGCAGACCGAGCGCCGCGCCGAACTGCAACGCACCATCGACATGCGGATCGACGAGGTCATCGCCGCGGTCGACCGCAGCCGTCAGCTCAAGTCGACGGCGATCGGTTACGCGTTCAACCGCGAGGGCCGGCTGCGCGACATCCTCGTCTTCATCATGGCGGTGCTGTTCTGCATCATCTGGTGGAACCTCAAGCACTCGCGCACCGGTTGGCTGCCGATGTTCGTCGCGCTGATCGTCTTCACCGTGCTGTCCGGCTGGTACGCACTGCGCGGCATCGCCCGGGCGTTCTCGTCAGTGCTGCACCGGAACAAGAAGGCCGGGGACGCCGCTCAGTAGTGGTACGTGTCCGACGGCGCCGACACGTGGTCGGGGTCGTCGCCGAACATCGACGGGTGAATGCCGTACGCCTTCGCCAGATCCAAAATCTTGTTGGCGCGGGCGATACGCGGCAGGTCCGAGCCGTTGCGGATTTCGCCGCCATCGCGCTCGAACTCCGCGAAAAACTCCTGCGCCCAGGCGATCTCGTCCAGTGAGGGCGACAGTCCCTCGTTGACCGTCGCGCACTGCTCCGGCGTCAGGCAGATCTTGCCGGTCATACCGAACTCGATGGAGACCGCGGTGGCCTCGCTGAGTTTGCGCGAGCTGGACCCGATGGTGGGGCCGTCGATGGCGCCGGGCAGGTGTGCGGCCTTGGCGGCGATGGTGAACCGCGAGCGGGCGTAGGCCAGCGTCGCCGGGTTGTCGCCGAAGCCGGTGTCGCGACGGAAGTCGCCGATACCGAACGCCAGCCGGAACGTGCCCTTGGCCGAGGCGATCTCGGTGATGCGCTCGAGCCCGCGGGCGGTCTCCACCAGCGCGACGATTGGAACATTGGGCAGCCGCTTGGCGGTCTCGGTGACATGGTCGACCGACTCGACCATCGCCAACATGACGCCGCCCACCGACGTCTTGGACAGCATCTCCAGATCGTCGGCCCACCACGGCGTGCCGAAGCCGTTGACGCGCACCCAGTCGGTGTTGCCGTCGCCGAGCCAGCGCGCAGCGTTGTCCCGGGCCGCGTCCTTGTCCTTGGGTGCTACCGCGTCCTCGATGTCGATGATGACGATGTCGGCGCTGGACCGGGTGGCCGGCGAGAAGCGGTCGAATTGCGCTCCGTTGACCAGGAGCCAGCTGCGCGCGAGTACCGGGTCCAGTCGGGATCCGTGCTCGTTGGCGTCAGGTTCGTAGGTGCTGGTCTGGTCATACACCCGTCAATCGTCCCGCACAGTGGGAGTCGGGCCCGCCCCGGGGGTTACTTCAGCGCCGCGCCGAACACCCGCTCCATCGCATCCCAGTGCCGCTGCGCCGCGGATTCGTCGTAAGCGCCGACGTTGTCGGGCACCGCGAAGCCGTGCGCGGCGGGATAGAACTCGACAGTGTGGTCGACGCCGGCGTCGGTCAGCGCGCGGTCCAGAATCTCGCCCTGCTCGGCGGTGAACGACCCGTCGTTTTCGGCGGCACCCACGTAGACCACCGCGCTGATCTGGTCGACGCGCAGGTGCGGGCTGTCCTCGGTGTCGGTGACCAGGCCGCCGCCGTGGAACGACATCGCCGCGGCGACCCGGTCGGGCAGCCGGCCCGCGACGATGAACGACGTGCGGCCGCCCATGCAGTAGCCGGTGGTGCCGAACTTGTCGCCCGCCACATCCGACCGGGCGGCCAGATAGTCGAAGAACGCGGTCGCGTCGGCGGCCATGATGTCCTGCGTGACCTTGCGCATCATGCCGAACAAGCGGCCCCGCTCGGTCTCATCGGTGAACGCCGTGGCCATGTTGAACGGGGCCCAGCCGGCGTCGCGGTAGTAGATGTCCGGCACCAGCACCACGTAGCCCAGGGCGGCGAGGCGCGCGGCCATGTCGTCGAAGGTCTGCCGCGGGCCGCCCGCGTCGGGGTACATGACCACCGCGGGCCACGGGCCGGTGCCTTCGGGGGTCGCGACGGTGACGGCGCAGGTGCCGTCGGCGGTGGTGATGGTGTCCTTGGTCACGGGCATGGCTTCCGTTCTACTCCCCGCCCCGGAACGTAAGCTGAGGGCGTGGCTGTGCCGACCCCTTACGAAGACCTGCTGCGCCTGGTGCTGGAACAGGGCACACCCAAGTCCGATCGCACCGGGACCGGCACCCGGAGCCTGTTCGGCCACCAGCTGCGCTACGACCTGGCCGCCGGGTTCCCGCTGCTGACCACCAAGAAGGTGCACACCAAGTCGGTGATCTACGAACTGCTGTGGTTCCTGCGCGGCGACTCCAACGTGCGGTGGCTGCAGGAGCGCGGCGTGACCATCTGGGATGAATGGGCCTCGGAGACAGGCGAACTCGGTCCGGTGTACGGCGTGCAGTGGCGGTCCTGGCCGACGCCGTCGGGCGAGCACGTCGACCAGATCAGCGCCGCACTCGAGATGCTGAAGACCAACCCCGACAGCCGGCGCAACATCGTCTCGGCGTGGAACGTCGGCGAGATCGCCCAGATGGCGCTGCCGCCGTGCCACGCGCTGTTCCAGTTCTACGTCGCCGACGGCAAGCTCAGCTGCCAGCTGTACCAGCGCAGCGCCGACCTGTTCCTCGGCGTGCCGTTCAACATCGCCTCGTACGCGCTGCTGACGCACATGATGGCCGCTCAGGCGGGCCTCGAGGTCGGCGAGTTCGTCTGGACCGGCGGCGACTGCCACATCTACGACAACCATGTCGAGCAGGTGCAGCTGCAGCTGTCCCGCGAGCCCCGGCCGTACCCGGAACTTGTTCTGGCGCCGCGTGATTCGATCTTCGACTACCAGTATGAGGACATCGCGATCGTCAACTACGACCCGCACCCCGCCATCAAGGCTCCCGTTGCGGTCTGACGCTGTCGGGGCCCGGGGGCTCTGGTGACATGTTCGATTTGGACCCGTCAACTTTCCCTGACCAGTCAAGGAAAGTTGACCGCTTCAATTCGCAAGTGCCACAGGAGAGCCGACACGCCGACTGCGACACGCAGGGGGACGGCGCGGTGAAGCTGATCTGGGCGCAGGGCAACGGCGGTGTCATCGGCCGCGACAACGACATCCCCTGGCAGCTGCCCGAGGACATGGCGCACTTCAAAGAACTGACACTCGGCTCCACGGTCGTGATGGGCCGGCTCACCTGGGAGTCGCTGCCGGAGCGGTTCCGCCCGCTGCCGGGCCGCCGCAACGTCGTCGTCAGCCGCGACGCGGGTTATGTCGCCGAAGGCGCCGAGGTGGTGACGTCGTTGCCCGCCGAGATCGACGGCTGGGTGATGGGCGGAGCGCAGCTGTACGCTCTGGCGCTGCCGGCGGCGACGCTGTGCGAGGTCACCGAGATCGACGTCGACGTGCCCGACGGCGACGCTTTCGCGCCGGCGTTGGACGACTCCTGGACCGTCACGCACAGCGAGTGGCAGACCAGCAAGACCGGCCTGCGCTACCGCTTCTGCACCTATCGGCGGTAGCCGGCGAGCCGCCGGACGTCGGGGTCGGGATCGTGGGCGGCCAGGTCGGTGATCCGGGCGCTCAGCGCCGCGACGTCGTCGGGGTCCAGACCCTCGGGTCCCATGGGGCCGATCAGTTCACCGAGGACGACGACGGCGTGCCGGCGGATCAGCGGCTCGGCATGGTCGAGCCCCGCCCGGGCGCCGGGGAGGTCGGCGGCGTCCAGCGTGCAGTAGCCCTGGCCGGGAGCCAACTCATCCGCGATGAGTGCCGCGACACTCGGGTCGGCGAGCCCGGCGGCCAGCAGCGCGTAGTCCAGCGGCCGATGGCTGCGGCCGTGATCGCGGAACGACCGGTACGACGCCGTGACGGCGGCCGCGCGGGTTGCCGCGGGCAGGTCGCTCTCCAGCACCTGGGGTCCATAGCCCAGCCGTCCCAGCGCGGTGGCCGCCCAGTCGTGGCCGGGGCCGGGCAGGGGCACCGCCGCCCATAGCGCGTCGAGCACTTCGGGCGACGCGACATCGAGGTCCGCCAACAGCTTGGCGCCGAGCCAGGCGGTGTCCCGGCGCTTCAACGCCGCGATGGCGACGGGAACCGCGGCACCGCCGAGCTCCAGCAGGAGTGCCCGTGCGCGTTCCTGGCCCAGGTCGCCCGGCGGTCCGGGTACCAGTCCGGCAGCCGCCGCCAGCGCGGCCACCCGCTGCTCGACCGGCAGCGCCAGGATCGCGTGCTCGGCCGCGGCGGCGGCGACGTACTCGGGGAAATGTCGCTGCAGTTCGGCGGATGTCAGCGAGCGCACCAGCAGATCGCCGTCCTCGTCGTCGAGGTAGACGACGACGTCGGCCGGCAGGGTGCCGTCGGCCACCAGCGTGGCTCGCACGCCTGCGGCGATGGTCAGCATCGCCTGCGCGAACCGCTCCCAGGCCTGGTCCCACTGGGCACGTGGCAGGCCCGACACCGCCTCGACCAGCCGGTCACCCCAGTCGCCGGCGGTCTCGCTCCACTCGTAGTCCTGGTGCTCCCAGTCCGGTGGGCTGAACCGGCAGGACGGCTCCGGCACCGTCTGCTCGGTGGCCAGGGCCAGATTGGGCAGGTAGATGACACCGGTCGTCTCAGCGTAGAACTCGCTGAACGCCACCGCGTACGGCTGTTGCCCTGCGGCCGCGCCGGCCAGCGCGCGCACCGCCGTGACCGCGGCGGCGGTCAGGTCGGTTTCGAATCCCGCCCAGTCGAACCGCACAGATGCCTACGCCTCTGCCGGCGTCACGTCGGCGCCCGTGCCCTTCACCGAGGACTTCGCGCGCTTCTCGGCGCGCACGGTCTTGCCATTGCGCACGAACCCGGTGGGGGAGACCGCCGCCGACAGCAGGGCATCCTCACCGCCGACGAACGGGTGGAAGCCCACGCCGGCGCCGCCGCGGCCCTTGACCGGGATGTCGGCGACTTCGGTTACCTTCCAGCCCTTTTCGGAGGTCGACAAGATGGCTTCGCCGTTACCGCACGTGATCGGCAGTGCGGCGATGACCTCGTCACCGTCGCCGGCCAGCTTCACACCGGCCACGCCATTGCCCGCCGCGCCCTGTGGATTCACCGCGGCCGGGTCGATGCGCAGAATCTTGCCGCGCCGCGTCACCAGTGCCAGGTGATGGCCCGGCGTCAGCACGCCCGAGCGCAGCAGCCCTGTGATGTCCGGGGCCACCGGGATGTCGCGCGTCTTGAACGGCAGGCCATTGCCGTTGGTGAACTTGATGCGCCCGTCGGTCCACACCGCCCAGCCCAGCCCGGCGGACAGCAGGTCGCCGTGGCTGTCGGAGAACACGCCCCGATCGTCAAGGCGCCAGTTGGCGTTGACTTTTCGCTCACGCGGGCCGTCGTCGTCGGAACTCGAGGCCGTCGGCGTGCCCTCGAAGTCCAGGACCGTGCGGCGGTCGAATTCGGGCCCGGCGAACAGCTTCGCCGTCTCCTTCAGTTCGTTGTCGATCACCACGCGCCGAGCATCGGGGTTCGCGACGAGCTCGGTGAGCTCGGCGAATTCGGCATCCAGCTTGTCCGCCTCGGCCTGCAGCTCGATGACGTCGAGCTTCGTCAGACGTCGAAGTTGCAGTGCCAGCACGTAATTGGCCTGCTCCTCGTCGATGCTGAACCGCTCCTGCAGCCCGCGCCGGGCGTCGTCGACGGTGTCGGAGCCGCGGATGACCGCGACGGCCGCGTCGATGTCCAGGTGGATCTTCATCAGGCCGGCGACCAGATGCCTGCGGGCGGTGACCTTCTCGAGCCGGTACTGGCTGCGGTGCAGGACCACCGAGTCGCGCAGGTGCAGGAAGGCGCCGATCAGCTCGCGCACCGTCCACCACCGCGGCACGCGGTCCTCGTCGAGCGCCACCAGGCTGGCGGCGAACGTCGACTCCAGCGGGGTCAACGCCAGTAGCTGGTCGCGGATGGTCTCGGCGGCGTGGCCGCGCTTGGCGGTGACGACGATCCGCAGCCCGTTGCGACGGTCGGTCAGGTCGGACATGTCGGCGACGCCGGCCAGCTCGCCGGACTCGACCAGCGCCCGAATCCGGTCCTGCACAGTGTTGCTCGCGACACCGGGCGGCAGCTCGGTGATCACGACGTTCTTGCCGTCGACCGACAGGGTGCCGCGCACGGTGAGCGCACCGCGGCCGGTGGTGAGGTACTCGCGCAGCCCGGCGGTGCCGACCACCGTCGCACCACAGCCCCAGTCCGGGCCGGGAATGAGTTTGGCCAGCCGGTCGTCGGTCATGTTCGGGGTCTTCAGCAGCGCCCGGCAGGCCGCCATGATCTCGCGCGGATTGTGCGCGGGCACCTTGGTGGCCCAGCCTTCGGCGATGCCGACGGCGCCGTTGCACAGGAGCACCGGCCATTGGGCCGGGAGCATCGTGGGCTCGATCCATTCCCCGTCGAATGTGGGCACCATCGGCACCGCGTGGTCGTCGAGTTCGGCGGTCAGCGCCGCGCCGGGGGCCGACAGCCGCATCTCGGTGTACCGGTCGGCGGCCGGGATGTCACCCTGGATGCGCGGGAAAGCGCCTTGTCCGTCAATGACTTTCACGCGCTGGAACTCGGCGGCCATTAGCGCCGCCGCGCCGTACATCGACGCGCCGCCGTGCGGGTGCAGGTTGCCGGTGACGGCCGAGCAGACCTTCGAAGACTTCTGCGGCTTGTTGCCGGGCAGCAGTTTCGAGTCGTGCATCTGGTACAGCAGCCGGCGCTGGCCCGGCTTGAGGCCGTCGAACGCCGACGGGATGGCGCGGTCGCTGACGCTGTAGAGCGCGAAGGTCAGCTGGTAGTGGTTCCAGTAGTCGTCGGCGCTCTGGTCGAGGACCAGGTCCTGATTCTGCTCAGGAACGTCCAGGGTCGAGGTCACAGTTGACTCTTTCTAGTCCAGGTCCAGCGCAAGGGTGTCGACGACGGCGGCCACCTCGGCCATCCACGAGCGCCGGCCCTCGGGCGGCCCGCCGAACAGGGTGTGGTGCAGCTTCTTGTCGGCGTCGTCGAGATGCACGCGAATCACGGTGCGGCGCTGTGGATCCAGCACGGTGTTCCAGAAGTCGTCGGCGTCCATCTCACCGAGACCCTTGTTGCGCTGGACTTCCACTCGGCGCTTCGAGCGCGCCTTCAACTCGGCGACGGCCGTGTCGCGCTCGGACTCGTCCTGGCAGTAGATGCGCTCCTGGCCGTCCTTGACCACGAACAGCGGCGGCAGCGTCACGTAGACCATGCCGGCCTCGACGAGCGGGCGGTAGAAGTCCAGGAACATCGAGATCAGGCTCGAGTTGATGTTGCCGCCGTCGGGGTCGGCGTCGGACGCGAACAGGATCCGGTCATAGCGGCACTGTTCGGGGTCGCAGTTGTCGCGCACGCCGCAGCCCAGGATGCGTTCGATGGAATCGAACTCGTCCTTGACCCGCGCCTTGTTCACGGTGAAGCCATAGACGTTGGGCGGCTTGCCTTTCAGCGGGAAGGCGGCCTGGAAGGTGGCGTCGCGCGCCGCTTTGATGGTGCCCAGTGCCGAGTCGCCCTCGCACAGGAACAGTTCGGCGCCCGACCCGCGACCGGTCTCCCGGCTCGGCAGCAGCTTCGGCGGCAGCGACAGGTTGGTGCCCAGCCCCTTGGCCTTCGACGCCGCGCGGGACCGTGCCTTGGCGCCCTCGGCGCTGCGGCGCGCCCGGGCCGACTCCAGCGCCAGCTTCGTCCACAACGACACCGTTTCGCTGTTGGCGGGATTCGCCGCCCAGACGTTGACGCTGCGCGTCACATCCGGGGCCATCGCGACGTTCAACGAGCGCGACGAGACCGCGGTCTTGGCCTGCGAGTCCCAGCCCACATCCGGTGCGCGGGTGTCGACGGCCAGTGCGGTCACCGCGGCGAAGTCTTGCGGTTCGGGTCCGTCCTCGCCCTTGGCCAGGCCCAGGTCGCGGATCCGGGACGCGCGGTCGGCCAGTGCCTCCGTGAGTCCCTTGATGGCCGCGGTCAGGTGCGATCCGCCGCCCGGGGTGCGCACGGTGTTGCAGAACGCGGCCACGGTGGTCGGCTCGGCCGGTCCGGCGGTCATCGACCAGCGGAACGGGGTGGGGCCGCGCCCGGTGGTGTATTCGCCACGGCCCTCCACGACGGCGCGCACCGGCGGCAGGGGAGTGCCGGCCGAGGTGCACATGAGGTCCAGCAGCGCCTCGGTGCCCCAGGGGCCGTTGAACGGCTGCAGCAGGGCGGCGGGGACCTCCTCGCCGGGCCAGCCCTCGTCGACGACGGTCAGGTGCACACCGGGGCACATCCGGGCCGCGGCGTGGGCGCGCAGCAGGACCTCGGCGATGTCCACGCTGGCGTCCGGCACCACGGCCTGGTCGAACAGGATCCGGACGGTCGTGCCGTGAGCGTCGGGTTTGCGGTTGCCGACGCCGCGCAGCTTCTGGTTGTCGGCACGCGTGAACTCGGCGTTCGGGTCGAATTCCTTGCCCTCGAACGTGCCGGGGTAGCCGTGGCCGAAACTCTGCAGGTAGGTCTTGCCGGCCCGGCGCACGGTGACGTCGGTGCGGGCGGAGATGAACACCGCGGCCGCGGCGCCGATGCCGTTCAGGCCGGCGCCGGTGCTGCTGGCGTCGGCGTGGGCTGAGAACTTGCCACCGGCGCGCGCCGTCCCGAGGGTCTTGACGATGCCGTTCTTGCCGGTCACGGGGTCGGAGTCGATGGGAAGGCCGCGTCCGTCGTCGGCGACGCTCACCGAGCCGTCGGCATGCAGGGTGATCGTGACGGTGGAGCCGCCGTGGCTGGGGTCGGCGACCTCCTCGACCGCGTTGTCCACCAGCTCGCGCAGGGCGGTGTTGAGCACATCCAGGCCCAGGTTGACCGCCGGTCGCAGGCGGGTGTGCTGAACATCGTCGAGTTCGGTGATGTCCGCAGCGTTGTAGCTCACTGCTGGTCCTTTCCGTCAGGGCCGGCCGGGTGAGACCGAAGCCCCAATACAGGGTGTGCCGCAGGAATGGTAGGCGGTTCGGCCGACAACCTTGCAGATCCATGCGCGAGTTTGTCGGTGGTCTGCGCCACGATGTGACAGTGGCAGCACTCACCACGGTCCAGGCCCGTCGCATCGCCGTCGCCGCCCAGGGCTTTCACGAACCCAAGCCGTCCGGGGCGGTAACCCGGGCACACCTGAGGCGTTTGATGTCCAGAATACAAGTGCTGCAATTGGATTCGGTATCGGTCTGCGTGCGGGCGCATTACGCGCCGGTGTTCAGCAGGCTCGGTCCCTACAATCGCGACGCGCTCGACGCGCTGGCGTGGAGCCACAGCGCGCGGTCGCCGCGGCAGTTCATCGAATATTGGGCGCACGAGGCGGCGTTGCTGCCGGTCGAGGACTGGCCGCTGCTGCGCTGGCGCATGCGTGAGTACACCCACGGGCGCTGGGGCACCGAGATCGTCAAGCGCAACGGTGAGCTGGCCGAGAAGATCATCGCCGCCGTCGCCGAACTCGGGCCGTCGACGGCCGGACAGATCGAGGCCCACCTCGAAGCCGAACCCCGCGGCGCGAAAGGGCCCTGGTGGGGGCGCAGTGACACCAAGTGGGTGGCCGAGGCGCTGTGGTCGGCGGGCGTGCTCACCACGGCCACGCGCGCCGGGTTCGCACGGCACTACGACCTGGTCGAGCGGGTGCTGCCGGCGGAGGTGCTGGCCCGGGAGGTCTCCGACGACGAGGCGGTCCGGCAACTGGTGCTCAAGGCGGCCGGGGCGCTGGGCGTGGGGACCGAGGCCGACATTCGCGACTACTTCCGGCTGGGCGCCCGTCAGGTGAAGCCCGCTTTGGCGGCGCTGGTGGCATCGGGAGAGCTGGAGCCCGTCACGATCGACGGGACTGCGGCCTACCTGCGCGCCGGGCAGAAAGTGCCTCGCACGGACCGGGGCACCGCACTGTTGTGCCCGTTCGACCCGCTGATCTTCTTCCGGCCCCGCGTCGAGCGGCTGCTCGGCTTCCACTACCGGATCGAGATCTACACCCCGGCCCCGAAGCGCCAATTCGGTTACTACGTCTGGCCTTTCCTGCTCGACGGCCGGCTGGTGGCGCGCGTCGACCTGAAACGCACGGCCGACGCGCTGCATGTCGTGGGCGCGTTCGCCGAGGACGGCCAGGACCGCGCGCGGGTGGCCGCGGCCCTGGTGCCGGAGCTCAGCTCGATGGCGACGTGGCTCGGCGTCGGCGACGTGACGGTCGGGGACCGCGGGGATCTGGTCGCCGAGCTGGGACGGCGGGTCTAGCGCCGGCTAGTTCGCGGCGTGGTACGCCTCGACGATGTCGGCCTTGATGCGGCCGCGGGCGGCGACGTCGTAGCCGTTCTCCTGTGCCCACTCGCGGATGGCGGCGAGCTGTTCCTTCGAGGACGCGGCCTTCTTGCCGCGGCGGCGCGCCGTGCCGCTCTTGGCGGCGCGGCTGGTCGGCTCTGCGACCTTCTGGGTCCGGGCGCGGCGGCCGCCGACCCGGGTGGCGGCGTCCAGGTAGGGCGCCAGCGCCTTCTCGAACTTCGCCACGTTCGCAGCGGAAAGATCGATCTGGTAATCAACCCCGCGTACCGAGAAGTTAATCCGTTCACCGCTGTCGTCGGTGATTTCAGTGCCGTTAATATCGTCAACAAGTTGGACGACAATGCGTTCGGCCACGAATGATCTCCTTTATCGGGGGTGTTCGGCCGGAAGTGTAACGATAAAAAATAAGAAGGGCACGCTGGCGCCTTCCGTGTCGGTAGTCGCGCGTTGCTTCAGTACATTTTCGCGGCAATGCGGCTGAATATCGCGAATTCAGAATTGGCGATAATTGCCACGGCCCCAAGCTGATTCAGCCTCACTCCGCGTCGTGGTGGCACACCGCTTCCAGCATGATGCCGAACGGGTCCAGCCAGAACGTGGCGAAGTAGGGCGGCGGATATTGCGGGAACGACTGTGGTGTGTGCAGCACCTCGCCGCCGGTTCGCTGTACGAACTGATGGACCCGCTCGACGGCGGACCGCGTCTTGACCATTAAAGGCGAGGTGTTGCAGCCCGGTGCGGTGCCGCGAGTGAGCACCGGGCTCTGCAGTCGGATAGAAAAACAGGTAGGTGCCAGGTTTGCCGCCGGCCGGGCGAAAGGCGAACTGATCATCGGCGGCAATGAACGGCTCATAACCTACCAAGGGTATGATTCGTCGTGGTAATTCTTCGCGGCCGCAAGGTCGGGCACGTTGATTCCGAGGTGTCCCAGCATTGTTGGAATCTAGACCGGCGCGGCATCCGGGTGGCAAGGTGGTGAAACGGCGCGGTAGCTCGCCGTCACGCCGAACTTATCGGCTCTGTTGCCGTAGGTGAGTGAGGTGTATTGCTCCGCAGCGGCATTCGTAATGTATTTGCGGTGTGTACTTTCCCCTGCCGCACTTGCCGCGCCGCTGCATTGCTCTGATGGCTGCCCGCGCGTTCCGCTCGTTGGGGAATGACTGTTTGTACGGGGTGGGGCACCACGATGCGATGCTCATCGGCCGCCGATCACCTGAGTGACCTTGGCCTGGAGATTGGCTCCCTCGGGTCCATCAATCGTTGTCTCCCGATCGAAGGTCGCGGTGCCATTCTTGTCGATGGAGAAGTTGCCGATCTGCGTCTGATCGCCGCCGGTGACTTTGAAAACCACGGTGGTCTTCGTCGGTAGCGCCGCGGTCCCCGTGTAGTGCGGGTCGATGGTGTAGTGGTAGGTGCAGCCTGCAGAGCCAAAGCACTTCTGTTCGGTGACCAACACGTCCACCCGAAAGTCGCCGGGCCGCGGCGAGGCCACCTCGCTCACTGAATCGGAAGTGCCCGACGTGCTGCCCACGATTGACGGCGTTGCGCCGCGGGTGTCTGTCGACACCTGTGGTGCGCACCCAGCGCACCACGCGGCGGCGATGATGGCGGCGGCGGCCTGAGTTTTGTTGATCATGTTGAATCCCTTCATTTCTGGATTGTCATCCGAGCGGTAGGGTCGTGTGACGAGCCTTGATCCCGCTGTCCGGCGCGGAACGTGACAGTTAAGCGCAGCGGTCCGACAAGTTCGGATCAGGCGACGGCGCCTGACTCGTGAGGTTGGTCGGCCGGCACTTCCGTGAGCGCCGCCAGAGCATCGGTGAGTAGGCGCTGGATCCCGGCATTGATGCCAG
The DNA here is from genome assembly GCF_045310915.1 of Mycobacterium sp. SMC-17. Taxonomy (NCBI): domain Bacteria; kingdom Bacillati; phylum Actinomycetota; class Actinomycetes; order Mycobacteriales; family Mycobacteriaceae; genus Mycobacterium; species Mycobacterium sp. SMC-17. The sequence continues at coordinate 34,993 of NZ_JBJIAK010000048.1, forward strand.
TGCAGTCGTTCTCGATCTTGGTGGCGTTCTTCTGGATCGAGCTAGCCAGCTTCTTGACTCCGTCGATCTTCTCGAGCTGCTTGATGGCCTCGGTGATCTTCTCCTCGGCAGTGGCGATCTCGTCCGCGCCGCGGCGGCTCGAAGCCGCCAGGGCGCTGGCGCGCAACAGCATGACCACCGTGCGCAGCAGCGCCGGATCATCAGCCTCGGGCTTGAAGGCCATCACAACTCGGCGGGGCCCCAGGACCCGGATCGACTGACCGCCATTCTGTTCCAGCATCGGAACGATCCCGAGAGAGGCGTTGGCTTCGCGGTTCCGTTCGGCCAAGTCGAGGTACGGAGCCCATTGGCGTTCCTTGATCGAATCGGTCACCTCGATCACCACCTGTGCGGTGCCGCCGCCCACCGTCAATACGCCATCGCCCTTTTGGCAACGCGCGATGACCCCGGTCGTGTTGCGGGTGTCTGTGTACTCGTCGCCCAGGCCGGCTGCGATGTCCTGCAGGAGCCCGCCGAGGACATCCTCGAACGCTGCTCCTTTCCGAGTGGTCCGGGTGGTCACCGAGTTTCTAGCCTCTTGGATTTTCAGCGCCACCACGACTTCGTCGACCTTCTTGGCTAGGTCGGAGTGGTTGTCGGCGATCAGCTTGGTCAGCTTCTCCTGCTGGGCGTCCAGTGCCTTGGCGTGTTTGGCCATCGGCGAGGTCGGATCGGACGGGTCGAACTGCTTGGCTGCCTTGGCGAGCAGGTCGCCGGTTCCCACCTTGACTTTCGCGTCGAGGTCGGCACCGAATTTGTCCAGCACCGGCTGCAGCTTGTCGATCAGTTCGGGATTCGTGCCGCCGAAGATGCGGCGGAGTTCGGCATTGAGGGACTTCTTCGCGTTGTCGACCGACGTGGTGAATTCCTTGCGGCTGGCGGCGTCGGCCTCGGTGATCGCCTTCTTGGCATCATTGGCGGCCTTCGCCATTGCTTCGGCTGCCGTCTGGGTTGCGCGCTCAGTCGTCTCCACCGCCTTGGTGGTCGACTCGGCCGCCTTTTCGCCGACATCCTTGAGCATCTGCTGCAGCGCCTTGGCGTCTTGGGCCTGCCCGGCAGCGGACAACGCGTGCGCGCCGATCTTGATGGCCTCGGTGACGAAGGTGGTGAGATCGGCTGCTGCGAGGACGTCAGGGTCGTCGATGACGGGGCCACGTTCGCCTGCCGTCCATCGCTGTGCTTCATGGGCAACGTCCTTGTCGCGCACGGTGAGTCGTTCGATCTCGATCCCGATGAGGGCGTCGTCGAAGTGGGCGGAGTTCTTCTTAGTCGGCATTTGTGCCTCCTGGGTTGGTGCCTCCACGGAGCGCGGAAGCGGTATGCCCGAGAATCGGCGCGACGGCTGGGTCGTGTCAACATATATAACTGATAAGCGGGCTTATCAGTTGTACACATTGGATTTGACGGCGGTGCGGTCTACTTTGATGGAGAGCGCCGAAAGGAGGCCCCGTTGAACACGCTGACGCTGCAAGACGTCGCTGACCTTGCCAAGGTACAGCGGCCCGTAGTCAGCATGTGGCGAAAGCGGCCAATGGTGCGTGGCGTGTCGATGCCGTTCCCGGACCCGGTGGATACCGTCGATGGCGCTGCGCGTTTCTCTCGGCACGAGGTCGTGGACTGGTTGGCCCGGACCGGGCGCGGCAACAACACCGAGCACAACTATGACGCTCCGGCGATCGCAGTTCCAGACGGCGTTGCACTTGCAGATGTGGTCACGCTGTTGTGCTGGCACGTGCTTACAGGTAGAGAGCTCACCGGTCTGTCGAAGTCGGCTCTCATCACGTCGGCAGAGCAGTTCGATCCCGACGACACCTTGTTGGTCGCCGAGATACGCGCACTTGCCGTGTCGGATGAGTTGCTCGGCTATGTCGACGATCTGTTGGAAGCCTCGCTCGGACCGGCTGATGCGCTTCAACGTGTGGACTCCGGGCGGCTCAAGCGTGATCAGCAGTTGCGCGAATTCACCGACGAGGCCGTAATGCTGTTGCGCTGCGTCATCGAAGCTGCCGCGATTCATCTCGAACACGATGAGGTGGTGCTGCGCACCGACGGCTCATCGATGGCACTGGATGTTGCGGAGGCACTGGAACTTGACGTTGTAGCCAAGGACCGTCAGATGCGGCGTCGAGCAGTCATCCGGGGAATCCACGTGCGAGAAGGCATGTCACGCAAGCAGGTCTCGGCGGTATCCGTCGTGGGGCTCGACAACAGTGATGCGCTTGATCAGGCAGACGAGGTGATGCTCGGTCTGCAGCCGGGTGACATCGCGATCGTTATCGGTTCGGCGGCCGTGCTTTCCGATGAATTGGCGGGACCGCTGCAGAATCGCCGCGCAGAAATCTTGCGGGTGGGCAACCTTGTCGCAGCTTTGCGAGCGCCGCGCGGGTTCTGGCGTGAGGCGCACCGGCAAAGCCTTGCGGTATGGGTTTGCGTCGGCGGGGCCCAGGCTCAGCAGATTTGGGTCGCGGACCTTGCGGCGGTCGAGCATCTCGAACTGACCGATGTCGCCGCCGATGTCGCCGGCGCGCTCGCTCAGACAGACAATCGTGCCTTCCGTTACGCGCGCCGTATTCCGCTGTCGGGCGTGCTCGCCGGGGCAGCGGCGGTCGTTCCGCAAGGCGTGCGTGCGGTGCAGTTGCGTGAGCGGGACGAATCCCAGCACCTCGACCGCGTCCACCGCACCACGATGGTGACGATGACGCCGCTACCGGTGCTGGATGTGCTTGTGGCGCAGGCTCCGGGCAGAATCCAGCTGGCTCATCGGTCGCTGGCGGAACTACGCGCCGGCAAGCGACTGGAGGTCAAGAGGGGCAGGCGCATCGACATCCGGCATGGATCGCCGGAAGGCACCGTCCGGGTAGTGCCAGAGGAATTGGTCGGAGTCCTGGTTTTGGATCCATTCGATGCGGTGGCGAAGTATCCCAGGGCGGTTCGTACCGAGCCCGGGGATGTGATCTTCCTCGAGAAGCCACGCCCGCGGGCTTGGGTTGATCAGGTCGGCGGCGCCATGGTGGCGTCGCCGGCGAGAATTATCCGGTTGCGAGACCCCGCCGAGGTCGGGCCGATGGTACTCGCGACGGTTATCAACCAGATGGCTGCTCCTGGAAGTGAATGGCCGACGTGGAGCGTGCCGGTGCTTCGGCGCGACGAAGCCGCGCGGCTTGAAGCGGCATTGCTGGAAGCTGAGAACTACGAACAGGAAGCGTGTCGCCGAGTCGAAGCGGCGCGCGAATTGAAGACGGCGTTGATCAACGGGGTGGCCGCGGGCGCCCTGACGCTCGACGCGCAACCCACCACACCCGGTGTTGCCGCGGTGTCGAGATAGGAAGGGCCACGATGCCTCCCCGGAAAAAGACTGAGCCACAGGCACCGTCGACCATGAAGGAACTGAAAGATACGCTCTGGAAGGCCGCCGACAAGCTGCGTGGATCGCTGTCGGCTAACCAGTACAAGGACGTGATCCTCGGTCTGGTGTTCCTCAAATACATCTCCGATGCCTACGACGAACGTCGCGAGGACATTCGCACTGAGCTTGAAGCCGATGGGATGGACGAATCGCAGATCTACGATTTGATCGACGACCCGGAGGAGTACCACGGGTACAACGTGTTCGTGGTGCCGCCTATCGCGCGGTGGAAGTTCTTGGCGGAGAACGCAAAAGGGAAACCGGCCACCGGTGGCGAGGTTGCCAAGAACATCGGCCAGCTCATCGATGAGGCGATGGACGCGGTGATGAAAGAAAACCCCACACTGGTCGGCACCTTGCCGCGACTGTACAACCGTGACAACGTCGACCAGCGACGCCTCGGTGAGCTGATCGACCTGTTCAACAACGCCCGGTTCAGTCGACAGGGTGAGCACAAGGCCCGCGACCTCATGGGCGAGGTCTACGAATACTTCCTCGGCAATTTCGCTCGCGCCGAAGGCAAACGGGGTGGAGAGTTCTTCACGCCGAGGAGCGTGGTCAGGGTGATTGTCGAGGTGCTGGAGCCCACTCGTGGGCGCGTGTACGACCCCTGTTGTGGTTCGGGTGGCATGTTCGTGCAGACCGAGCAGTTCATCTATGAGCACGACGGTGACCCGAAGGACATCTCGATCTACGGGCAGGAGAGCATCGAGGAGACCTGGCGGATGGCGAAGATGAACCTCGCCATCCACGGCATCGACAACAAGGGGCTCGGTGCCCGATGGGGCGACACCTTCGCGCGCGATCAGCATGCCGATGTGCAAATGGACTACGTCATGGCCAATCCGCCATTCAACATCAAGGATTGGGCTCGCAACGAGGAAGATGGGCGTTGGCGGTACGGCGTGCCGCCGACGAACAACGCGAACTACGCGTGGCTGCAGCACATTCTGTCGAAGCTGGCACCCGGCGGAAAAGCCGGCGTAGTGTTGGCCAACGGGTCGATGTCATCGAACTCCAACGGCGAAGGCGATATTCGGGCGCAGATAGTCGAAGCAGACTTGGTGTCGTGCATGATCGCGTTGCCGACCCAGCTGTTCCGCAGCACCGGTATCCCGGTGTGCCTGTGGTTCTTCGCGAAAGACAAGACAGCGGGCAAGCAGGGGTCGGTAGACAGGTCTGGGCAGGTGCTGTTCATTGACGCCCGCGAGTTGGGCTACATGGTGGACCGGGCCGAGCGCGCGCTGAGCAATGAGGACATCGTCCGGATCGGCGACACGTACCACGCCTGGCGCGGGTCTTCGTCGGCAGCCGCGAAAAAGATTACGTACGAAGATGTTCCGGGCTTCTGCAAGTCGGCGACGATGGCGGAGATCAAAGCCGCCGATTATGCGTTGACGCCGGGCCGATACGTCGGGGCGGCGGCAGTCGAGGACGACGGCGAGCCGATCAACGAGAAGATCGCGCGGTTGAAGGCGGAATTGCTTGCGGCGTTCGATGAGTCGGCGCGGTTGGAAACGGTCGTGCGGGCGCAGTTGGGGCGGATCGATGTGTAGGGGCGCTGGAACGACATTCCGAGAACTCGTTGACGACGGTTCGATCGAGATTGGCGACGGATATAGAGCCAAGCTCAAGGAGTTGAACGGAGACGGGCCGTTGTTTCTGAGGGCAGGTGCTCTCACCGATCGTGGTTTCGATTGGAAGGGCCTGGATGCGTTTCAAAGAACCGCACCTGTCCAGACAAAACGTGGCAAGGCTGGCGATACGGTTATCACTACAAAGGGGAATAGCGTCGGCCGTGTCGGGCAAGTTCCCGCGGATGCCCCAGACTTCGTCTATTCCCCTCACTTGAGCTACTGGCGGCCTCTTGACAAAGACCGAATCGATCCCGTTTTCCTGTACTACTGGGCGCGTAGTGAGGCCTTCGATCGGCAACTTCGACAACTTGCGTTCGGCACTGATATGGCTCCTTATTTCAGTCTGCGTGATCAACTGCGGCTTTGTATTCACCTACCATCGGCCGGACAGCAGCGGGCGATCGCCCAGGTGTTGGGCGCCCTTGACGACAAGATCGTTGCGAATGGCCAACTGGTGGAGACGGCAGCCAGACTCATCGATGCCAGAGCTAACGCGCTGATCACGGCGACGTCGATGTCCGCCAAGCTGACAGAAGTTGCTACTGTCGTGAAGGGGGTGTCGTATCGGAGCGCGCATCTCGGTTTATCGACGGCGGCACTTGTGACACTAAAGTCGATCGACCGGGACGGCACCTTTGTTGACAATGGCTATAAGTCATTTGTTGGCCCTTATCGCTCGGAGCAAGAACTCCGTTCAGGTGATGTGATTATCGCGCAGACAGACATTACGCAAAGCGGTGATGTGATCGGCCGAGCTGTTCGCGTGCCGGGGCGTTCGACGTACGACACCAGAGTCGCGTCGCTTGATCTAGCGATCGTGCGACCCAAAGACGGAATGCCGTCGGAGTATTTGCTTGCAGCGCTTCGCCGTCCCGAGTTCCGTGAGCACTGCCGATCCCGTGCCAGTGGAACCACGGTCCTCCATCTGGGGCGCGGAGCGATCGACTCGTATGAAGTGCCCGTAGTTAGTCCGGAGGCTGCAGTCCGGTATTCAGTCTTTGCACGGGCCATCCATGAACTCACGGATTCGGTCAATGCTGCGTCTGGCGTGCTCGCCCGAACGCGCGATGAACTCCTACCCCTGCTGATGTCCGGCAAGCTGCGGGTTAGAGACGCGCAAGCCGTTGTGTCTGAGGTGTTGTGATGACCCGCAAAGAAGGTCGCCACAGCAACCCGCGTTTTCTCGACATGCCTGTCCAGTCGGTTACCCCCGACTGGTACCAGGAACTCCTCGACGCTGTCGCGCACCGCGTGCGTGCCGGACGTCAGCGTGCGGTCGCAGCGGCCAACCAACAGTTGGTCGCCACATATTGGGCCGTCGGCAAGGAGATTCTTGCCCGCCAGGATGCGGAGGGCTGGGGGACCCGCGTCATTGACCGGCTGTCTGCGGATCTCCGTGAACGCTTTCCAGACGCCAAGGGATTCTCGCCCCGCAACCTGAAGTACATGCGGGCCTTCGCTGCGGCGTGGCCCGGTGGGCCAATTGTGCAAGCGGGGCTTGCACAATTGCCGTGGTACCACCACATCGCATTGCTGGATAAGCTGGAGAGTTCTGACCTGCGGTTATGGTACGCACAGGCGGCTCTCGAAGAGGGCTGGAGCCGGAACGTCTTGGTCCACCACATTGATGGTCGACTCCATGAGCGAGCCGGGCAGGCTATCACCAACTTCGCTCGAACTCTGCCGCCGACCGACTCAGACCTCGCCCAGCAGGCCACCCGCGACCCGTACCTCTTCGACTTCGTCGGTATCGCTGATATCCGGCGCGAGCACGACCTCGAACACGCATTGACTGAACACGTCGAGAAGTTCCTTCTCGAACTCGGTCAGGGATTCGCCTTCGTCGGCCGTCAGGTCCACCTCGAGATCGGCGACGCCGACTTCTACGCCGACCTGATCTTCTACCACTTGATGCTGCGCTGCTTCGTGGTGATCGAACTAAAGGTGGGCGACTTCGACCCCAGCTACCTCGGGCAGCTGGGTATGTACATGGCAGCGGTCGATGATCTGCTGCGCCACCGCGACGACAAACCCACGATCGGGCTCGTCCTCTGCAAGACCAAGAACAACGTCGTCGCCGAATACGCGCTGCGCGGATACACCGCGCCGATCGGTGTCGCCGAATGGAAGACCGCAATCACAGCGAGTCTGCCCGCCGAACTCGAAACCAGCCTGCCCACAGTCGAAGAGCTCGAGGCGGAGCTGGAAAGCGGTACCTACCAAGGAGATGCGACATGACCGGGTTCAGCGAAGCCGATTGGGAGTTGGTCACCCTCGACACCCTCGGTGAGCACGAGTGGACCGTCATGACTGGAGCTCAGATCGCTCCCGGCACCGAGAACGGCCGGGAGTCCTGGGCCGACATCGTGCTGCCCGACCGCATGCTCGCCAGGATGCGCGAACTCAATCCCGATGTGCCGGGCGAGTACCTGGACCATGCCCGGGCAGCGATCATTCAGCCGCGGTCGCAGGAGGCCATCGCCGAAAACTTCAGATTGCACATGTATCTGGTGGAGGGTTACCGCGGTATCAGCTATATCGACCCTGACGGGATCGAGCAGAACCCCACCATCAGGCTGGTGAGTCACCGCCCTGAAGAGAATGAATTCCTTGCTGTGCAACAGGTTACGATCCGCACCGCGGAGAAGCATCGCCGCTTCGACATCGTGCTCTACCTCAACGGAATGCCCGTCGCCATCATCGAACTCAAGCAGGCGGGCGCCGAACATGCCGACATAACCGCCGCGCACGCCCAGTTGCAGACTTATCTACGGGAATTCCCGATGGCGTTCCGGTTCGCGGTGCTCACCGTCGTCAGTGACGGCATCTCCGCCCGTTACGGGACACCGTTCACCCCCCTGGAGCATTTCGCGCCGTGGAATGTCAACGATGATGGCAAGCTCGTCAAAGTCGGTGACCTGGGCGTTGACGAAAATGTCCCCATCGAACTCGAAACGCTCATCGATGGCTTGTTCAACACCGAGCGGTTCCTGCAACTGCAGCGCAACTTCACCGCCTTCGACGAGGACGGCGACGGCCTGACCAAGCGAATCGCCAAGCCGCACCAGTATTTTGCGGTGACCAAGGCGGTCGGGTCCACAGTGCAGGCCGCCGAGACCAACGGCAAGGCCGGCGTGGTCTGGCACACCCAGGGCTCCGGCAAGTCGATGGAGATGGAGCTCTACACCCACCTGGTCGCCCAGCAGGCGAAGCTCAAGAACCCGACCATCGTCGTCGTCACCGACCGCAAAGAACTCGACTCCCAGCTCTACGAGACGTTCAACCGGTCCCGGCTGCTTGCCGAGTCCCCGGTCAAGGTCACCAAGCGCGCACAGCTGCGCGACGAGCTGTCCAATCGCGCTACCGGCGGCATCTACTTCACCACACTGCAGAAGTTCAACCTCACTGCACAGGAACGTGAATCCGGTGCCGACCACCCGCTGCTGACAGACCGGCGCAATGTCGTCGTCATTGTGGACGAAGCGCACCGCAGCCATTACGACGACCTGGACGGCTATGCCCGGCACATCCGCGACGCCATGCCCAACGCAGTGTTCATCGCCTTCACGGGCACACCGATCTCCGGGGTGGATCGCGACACCCGCGACGTGTTCGGTCCCGATATCGATGTCTATGACCTGACCCGTGCGGTCGCTGACAAGGCAACGGTGCCAGTGTTTTTCGAGCCGCGGCTGGCCAAGGTCGGCTGGTCGAGGGATTTCAGTGAAGACGATCTCGATCACGCGGTCGACGAGGCGACTCTCGGCCTCGACGATGTCGAACGTGCCCAGATCGAGAAATCCGTCGCCGTCATCAACGCGATTTACGGCGCACCCGAGCGACTCGCCAAGCTGGCCGAAGACATTGTCACGCACTGGGAAGCTCGCTCAGAGGCGATGCGCCCCTTCATCGAATCTCCGGGCAAGGCCTTGATCGTCGGTGCTACCCGGGAGATTTGTGCCCGGCTCTACGACCAGATCATCCGTCTGCGGCCCGACTGGCACAGCGACGCGGACAGCGAGGGCGTCATTAAAGTCGTGTACTCCGGCTCCCGCCAGGATCCCGAGCACATCGCTGCACATGTGCGCCGAGAAGCCCAGAACAAGGCAATCCAACAGCGGCTGCGCGATCCGGCCGACAAGCTGCAGATCGTCATCGTCAAGGACATGATGCTCACGGGATTCGATGCACCGCCGTTGCACACGCTGTATCTGGACCGGCCGCTGAAGGGTGCACTGCTGATGCAGACTCTGGCCCGGGTCAATCGGACCTTCCGCGGCAAACCGTCGGGTCTGTTGGTTGCCTACGCCCCATTGGTCGACAACCTGGCCGCCGCGCTTGCCGAGTACACCGAGACCGACCGCAAAGAGCAGCCCGTCGGCAGGGACATCGACGAGGCTGTCGCGCTCACCACGGCACTGATCGGTCAGCTCGACGAGCTCTGCGGCGGATACGACTGGCGGACGAAAGTTGCCTCGGGCCAAGCTAGTTGGCTGAAGACAGCGGTAAACCTCGCTGGCTATTTGCGCGCACCCAGCACGCCCGGAAACCAGACGGAGCCCACACTCGGGGACCGGTTCCGAACGCTGTCCGCGCAGCTGGCGCGGGCGTGGTCACTGTGCGCCGGAAACCAGACCTTGGACGAGTTGCGGCAGACCGTCAAGTTCTACGAGCAGGTGCGGGTGGTGATGGGAAAGTTCGACGCCCAGCAGCGCCAGGCCGAAGGTAAGCCGATCCCCGAAGACATCAAGAGGCTGTTGTCGGTTCTTGTCGATGAGTCGACGGCCGCCGGTGGCATTGTCGACATCTATCAGGCGGCCGGCCTTGACAAACCCTCGCTGTCGGACCTCACGCCTGAGTTCGAAGCCAAGGTGCGTGATTCGGAGAATCCGCACCTGGCCATCGAGGCGTTGCGGGCCCTGCTGACCAAAGAACTGGGTGCCGTCACCAAGAACAACCTCGTGCGCCAGCGCACCTTCTCCGACCGGGTTGCCGAGCTGATGCGCAAGTACACCAACCAGCAGATCACGGCGGCCGAAGTGATCGCGAAGCTGGTCGAGATGGCCAAAGAGGTTGCCGCTGAGGGCGACCGCGGAAAGAAGTTCACACCGCCGCTGTCCCATGACGAGCTCGCGTTTTACGATGCGGTCGCCGACAACGAGTCGGCCGTCGAGATTCAAGGCGAGGACGTGCTGGCCCAGATCGCCCGCGAACTGGTGGCAGTGATGCAGCGTGACACCAAGACCGACTGGACGGTCCGCGATGACGTGCGGGCGAAGCTTCGGTCGTCGATCAAGCGGCTGCTGGTCAAGTACAAGTACCCGCCGGATAAACAGCCAGCGGCGATCAAGCAGGTGATTGAGCAGATGGAGGAGCTGGCGCCCCAGTACGCCGAGCGGGCGCGCCGATCGACAGAAGGGGAGAGGCATGGCTGATCGGCTGTCTCAGGTGTTTGCGACGGTGCAGGAGCGTTATCTGCGACGTTCAGACTTCGCGGGCGAGGAAGCTGCTGCGGCTCAAGTCGACCGGTTGCGTGAGATAAAGCGGCGGACCCTTGAAGAGCTGCGGACCTCGGGAGCTGACCCCGACTGGCTTGACGAGCGCGCCGAGGAACTGGTGATCACAAGGGAGATCGTCGGCAGGTTGCCGCCGCGACTGGTACACGAGGTGCGGAACAGCTGGGCGTATCTCGAAGCGGAGATAACCGATCCAGTCGACACCTCGGTTCCACACGACGAGCTCAGCACCCTGCAGTGGTATGACCGCGCTGCTGAAGCAAAGGTGGATTTGCCTGCGCCAGTAGGTAACCCCGCGGATTATGAAGGTGCTATCGAGGACGTCGCCCTTCCTCCGACCGTTCGCTGGACGGACGCCGACCAGAAAACGGCTTTGGAGTACGCGATCGGCATATTTGGCGTGGAACCGGGGCAATGGGTTGAGCTTGACTGGCCGCCGGCTGCTCATCTCTGGGATCCGGGACGCGTGTATCAGACGGATTTCGAACCGTGTGAAGCCCACGTCGACGAGGAGAGCGAGGGCTGCGCAGCCTGTGACGAGTCAGTCCAACAACTCACCGAACGGAACGCTCAGTGGAAGTGGACGACGACCTTGCGGATCAACGAGATCGCTTTCGATCGCGATGGCAAGGAGTACTCGACTGAGATCTACAGTGACCAGGCCTTCGAAGTCGCCACCACGGAGCAGGACCCGCGCGAAATTGTGATCGGAACACCTGGACAGGGGAAGCAGTGGTGACTGCGCCCGCGGGCACAGCGGGCGGCGGTGCAAAAGTGGGTGGAACCAGCGGGTAATCTGGCTCTTCATGATTGAGGGTGTAGAACGGTCAGCTGCTGTCGGCCTGTGATTGGGGTGTCTGGTTGGCTGGGTGT
>NZ_JBJIAK010000049.1:0-45093 GCF_045310915.1 Mycobacterium sp. SMC-17
TGACTCACAACACACACGCGCCACAGAGCGCCTTGAGGCACCCCGCCCCAAAACCGCCTTATTCAGCAGGCTCCTAGTCGGCCACCGGCATCCGATTCCAGTAGGGAATCAACAGCAGCATGGCGATGAACGCGGCCCCGGCGAAGCCGTAGAACAGTGCCGAGGTGCCCAGGTAACCCGGCAGCAGGCCACCGAGGATGGCGCCTACCGAGCCGCAGCCGTTGATGATTCCCGTGGCCGTGCCGGCGTGCTTGGACGTACCGAAGTCGACGGCCGCGATACACGAGATCATGGCATCGGCGCCGTAGACGGTCAGGCCGATCAGGCCCAGGACGCCGACCATGATCCACACATTGCCCGTCGCGGTCAGCGGCCCGAACAGCATGAGCACCACAACCAGCACGGCCAGGCTGATAACGCTCGCCGGCACCCGGCGCGCCTTGAACACCTTGTCCGAGACGCGGCCCAGCAGGATCGGGGCGATGACGCCGGCGATGCCGAACGCCACCGGGACGGTCACCGCGGTGAACTTGTCACCGTCGTGCAGCTGTTCGGCAACGATCACCGGGCCCCACAGCAGGATGGCGTAGCGCGCGGGCTTGAGCAGAAAGTACGACGCCCCAAGGGTTCTCACCATCTGATCCTTCAGTACCACGGCAAGGGACTCGCGCCACGACGAGCTGGGCTCGGCGATGGCCTCGTCCTCCGCGGCAGCGTCGAGCTCGACCCCTTCCACGGTGTCCTCCGCGGCCCGGTACTCCTCGATCGGCGGTAGGCCGACATCCGCAGGGCTGTTGCGCTGGAAGATGAAGAACAGCACGAACACCACGGCGACGATGGCCGCACCGCTGAAGAACGCGGCGCGCCAGCTGCCGAACAGGTCGTAGGCGAACCACCCGACGACCGGCGCGGCGACGAGTCCACCGAAGGCGTAGTTGGTGCTCCACAGGCCGAGGACGTGGCCACGTTCCCCGACGGAGAAGAATTGGGACATGTTGCTCAACGTGCCCGACCAGCCCGTCGATTGAGCCAGGCCTTGCACGATCATCAACGGCAGCAGGAAGACCACGGCCGGCAGCAGACCCATGAACAGGGTCGCGACCGCCGAGATGGCGAGGCCGCCGAGCACGACGACGCGTGGGCCGAACCGGTCGGAGACCTGGCCCCAGACGAATTGGCCGACGGCGTAGGCGGTGAGATACGCGGCGTCGAGGTTGGCCATGACGCTCTTGGTCAGCTGGAGGTGCAGGACGGGGTCTTCGAGAATGCCGAGCTTGGCGACGGAGAACGTCTGCCGGGTGAAATAGAAACCGGCATAAGCGATCCAGGTGATGGCAAAGATGCGGATACGCCAGCGTTGGTACTTCGGATTGGTGGTGCGCGACTTGGACAGCAGGGTCTGCGACATGGCTGTTCACTTCCACTGGGGGCGGGGTAAGGGAGCGCGGAGCGAAGATGGGCCGACCAGAGGCGTAGCAACGCCATCGAGATCGTCGGCAAGGCAAGGGTTTTGGCGCGAGAGCGCGAGAGGTTAGAGTGAGAGGCGCGGGGTTGGTCGGGGCCGAGGGTGCGGCACCCGACCACCTCGGAGTGCGTCGTCGAATCAGCCCAGGGTTGCCACCAAACCGGGCAGGTCGGCCACGCTGTCCAGGATGTGGGTGGCGCCGGCAGCGGACAGCTGCGCGGCGTTGTGCGCGCCGGTCAGCACGCCGACCGAAGCGCGCGCTCCGGCGCGCAGGCCGGTGATGACGTCCGACGAGGTGTCACCGACGACCACCATCGATTGCACCGAATCGGTCTCGGTCTGCATGAGGGCGGCGAGCGCCATGTCGGGATAGGGCCGCCCGCGGACGCCGGGAGCGGGGCAGAGCACCGCGTCGGCCAGGTCCTGCCAACCCAGCGCATCGATGATGGCCTGCTGGGTTTCCCGGGCGAAGCCCGTGGTCAGCGCGACCTTGATACCGCGGGACCGCAAAGATGTAATGACATGTTCGGCCTGCGGGATGGGGCTGCAGTTGCCGTCTGCGACCAATTGGGCGTAGCAGCGCTCGAACTCCTTGTTGGCCGCTTGCGCCTGCTCTTCGTTGCCGCGGCTGAGGTGGCGGAACACGACGATCTTCGACTGCCCCATGGTGTCGGCGACGTAGCGCAGCATCTCCGCGCGGTCCGCCTCGGTCTTCGACAGACCGGCATGACTGTCGGCAGCCAGGAACGATTGCTGTACCAGGCCGGTGTCCTCGACCGTGGTACCGGCCATGTCGAACACGACGAGGCTGATTTTGGGGGCTGACTGGCTTTCCATTATGGCGTCCTTTTCTCTTGTGGCGATTGGGTTTTGGTGTGGCTCAGACAGTTGCGGGGATGCTGCTCGGCGACAGCACCCGGTCGACGGCGGCGGCCGCCAGGCCCAGGCCGGTGGTCATGCCGATCCCGGTGGTGACCGTCACGACGTGGGTGCGTTCCACCGGCTCCTCGATGAGGAACTCCTGTCCCGGGGCCGAGCAGTAGACGCCCTGCCAGCGTTCGGTGACTTCGATGTCGTTGACGCCGAAGAGTTTTCGGGTTTGGTCGAGCAGGATGTCGAAGCCCTGCTCGGACTGGAACGGCGCCGCCGCGACTTCCCGGATGTGGGTGTCGCCGATCAACAGCGAGCCGTCGGGCTGCGGCGTGAACATCAGGTGCAGGTCGATGTCCACCGCATCGGGGTGCTCGTCCCGCAGTCGCTGCGCGACGGCCCCGACGCTGGGCAGGTCCTCGAAACCCGAGTACCGCAGCAACGACCACCCGGTGAACAGCGGCGCCGGAAGCGTGAACGCCAGCGGCAGCCTGGCCCGGATCATGTGCAGCCGGCAGCGCAGCAATCCGTCGCGCTCGGCCAGCTGAGGGAAGAGCCGGTCGATGTCGTAGTTGACCGCGACGAAGGTGGTCTCGGTGCGTATCGGCCCGCGCGAGGTGTGCACGACGCCCGGCCCGAAGCCGGAAGCCGCGGTACGCCAATGGAAGTCGACGCCCTGCGATTCCAGCCACCGCGCGATGGACGGCACCGCGGTGCGCGGGTCGACCTGAAGGTCGCCCGGCAGGTACATGCCTCCGACAACGCGTGGATCGTGCACCGGTACGCGGTCGACCATCTGCTGACGGTTGAGCACGTGCACGTCACCACTGGGCCGGACGTCGGCGAATTCACGCATGACGGCCAGTTCGTCCTCGTGGCGGGCCACACAGTAGGTGCCCGCCTGCTTCGACCAGAACCCGGCCTGTCGAGACAGCTCGAGCCAGTGCTGCCGACCGGCCCGGGCGTAGTCCAGTGCGACACCGTTCTGCGCGGTGATGCACGCGTGGCCGAAGTTCTGCACCGACGCACCGACCACACCGGCCGCGTGATCGATCACCGCGACGGCCAGTCCGCGACGGTGGGCGTGATAGGCGTGTGCAAGGCCGACGATTCCAGCTCCTACGACAACGACGTCGTAGCTCCGTTGATTTGGCATGGCAATAACAGTGCGGCACATCGCCATAGTTGTCAATACAAGTTATGGCCAATTTCTGTACTCGTATATATAAGTGTAACGGCGTGTGAACGTGCGGGAAACAATGCCGACGGCGCACTACCCACCACAGGACGGCCGCCGTGACAACATGGGCACCAGCACGCCGCCCCAGCACCGAAGGAGCCGCCATGGGGTACGCCGACGAACTGTTCGACCTCACGGACCGGGTGGTCCTGATCACCGGGGGCAGCCGCGGCCTCGGTAGAGAGATGGCGTTCGCGGCGGCCCACTGCGGTGCCGACGTCATCATCGCCAGCCGGAACCTGGAGTCGTGTCAGGCCACTGCTGCCGAGGTCGTCGCCGAGACGGGCCGGGTCGCGCTGGCCCATCAGGTGCACGTCGGCCGCTGGGACGAGCTGGACGGCCTGGTGGATGCCGCCTATGACGCGTTCGGCAAGGTCGACGTACTCGTGAACAACGCCGGGATGTCGCCGTTGTACGAGTCGCTGGGCTCGGTGCCCGAGAAGCTGTTCGACGCCGTGGTGAACCTGAACTTCAAGGGGCCGTTCCGGTTGTCGGCACTGATCGGCGAGCGGATGGTGGCCGACGGCGGCGGCTCGATCATCAACATCAGTTCGTCGGGCTCACTGCGCCCGGACGCCTACATGCTGCCGTACGCCGCCGCCAAGGCCGGATTGAACACGCTCACAGAGGGTTTCGCGAAAGCGTTCGGCCCGACGGTGCGGGTCAACACTCTGATGGCCGGGCCGTTCCTCACCGACATCAGCAAGGCATGGGGTGCGGATACGTCGCGTGCCTTCCGCTCGCTGCCGCTGCAGCGCGCCGGCGATCCTCGCGAAATCGTCGGCGCCGCACTCTTTTTGATGTCCGACGCGTCCAGCTTCACCACGGGCTCGATCCTGCGCGCCGACGGCGGTTTCGCTTAGTTCACAAGTGGCCACTGGCCACGAGCGCGGCGGCCGCGGTGGCGAGTGACTCGTTGACGCGCTCGCGGTCGTCACCCATTCCGACGAGGAAATCGACGGTCATCGGGGTGAGAATATCCCGCAGCCCGTGGCCTTCCGCGCCGAAGAATCCGGCCATCTCGAGCATCACCGCCCCGTGGCACATGCTCCAGATCCGGCCTGCGACAGCGGCTTCGCCGTCGTCACGGATGCGCCCGGCCTCGGCCATCCGGCGCACCGAATCGCAGAGCGTCTGGAAGGACGCGTCGCGCGATGTGGCATGGCCGGTCACCGTCAGATCGCTGCGGACGCTCGACAACGATGCCGGGACCGTCGTGCCGAACATCAATTGGTAGTGCTGCGGATTCTTCAGCGCGAACCGGCGGTAGGCGGCGCCCATCGAGAAGAAGTCCGCCACCGGGTCATCGGTGTGCGGGATGGCTGCCAGCGCCGCACCGAACCGCGCGAAGATCTCGGCCGACAGGGCGTCGACCACACCGGTCATGGAGCCGAAGTGGGTGTACACCACCATGGTCGACGTACCCACCTCGGCGGCGAGCTTGCGCACCGTCAGCGCCTGGAGACCGTCGCGTTCGAGTATCACGATGCCGGCTTCGATCAATTGCCGACGAATTTCTTCGCTCACCCTTGCAGACCTCTCATAACAGTGTTATACCAGTAACCGCGGCCAATAACACTGTTATGGAGGTTCTGGGATGACCAACCGCTACCTGGAAGGCGCCTTCGCGCCACTGCACGACGAGTACACCCTGACCGAGCTGTCCGTGACCGGCACGATCCCGGACTACCTGGACGGCCGCTATCTGCGCAACGGCCCCAACCCGATCGGCGAAATCGACCCCGAGCTCTACCACTGGTTCCTCGGTGACGGCATGGTGCACGGCATCCGCCTCCGCGACGGCAAGGCCGAGTGGTACCGCAATCGCTGGGTGCGTGGGCCGTTGACCACGGCCGCGCTCGGCGAGGGCACGCCGCCCGGGCACGGTAGCCCGTTCGGCATCGGCGCCAACACCAACGTACTGGGCCACGCAGGCAAGACCCTGGCGCTGGTCGAAGGTGGCGGGGCGAGTTACGAGCTGACCGACGAGTTGGACACCGTCGGCGCGTGCGATTTCGACGGCACCCTCAGCGGCGGCTACACCGCACACCCGAAACGTGACCCGGAAACCGGTGAACTGCACGCGGTTTCGTACAGCTTCACCCGTGGCAACACCGTGCAGTACTCGGTGATCGGTGCCGATGGCCGGGCCAAGCGCACCGTCGACATCGAGGTCCACGGCAGCCCGATGATGCACGATTTCTCGCTGACCGAGCGCCACGTCATCTTCTACGACCTGCCCGTGAGCTTCGATGCGAAAACCATCGCGGAAATGGCGGTACCGAAGGCACTGCGGCTGCCGGCGCGACTGCTGTTGTCCTCGGTGATCGGCCGGGTCAAGATTCCCGATCCGGTCGTCGCGCGCCAGTCGAGCTTCAGATCGAATGATCGGCGCTTCCCGTACTCGTGGAACCCCAAGTACCCGGCGCGCATCGGCGTGATGCCCCGCGACGGCGGCAACGCCGACGTGCGGTGGTTCGACGTCGAACCGTGCTACGTCTTCCACCCGATGAACGCCTACGACTCCCCCGACGACAACACGATCGTCCTGGACGTGGTGCGCCACCCGAAGATGTTCGACACAGACCGCATCGGCCCCAACGAGGGGCCGCCGACGCTGGACCGGTGGACCATCGACCTCAGCGCCGGCAAGGTGCTCGAGGACCGCGTGGACGACCACCCCCAGGAATTCCCGCGCGTCGACGAACGCCTGGTCGGCAAGCGTCACCGCTACGGCTACGCGCCGACGATCAGCGAGGGCGCCGCCGGCAGCGACACGTTGCTCAAACACGACTTCGTCGGCGGCAACACCGCGACCCGTCACTTCGGTGCCGGAAAAGAGCTGGGCGAGTTCGTCTTTCACCCGTCGTCGCCGACCGCCGCCGAAGACGACGGCGTGCTGATGGGCTTTGTCTACGACGCGCCGACCGACCGCAGTGAGCTGGCGATCCTCGACGCCCAGACGCTGCAGGACGTCGCGAGCATCAAGCTGCCGCACCGCGTGCCGGCCGGCTTCCACGGCAACTGGGTGCCGACCGTCTAGCCGGGTCGGCCGGCCCGGCTACGGCGTGATGATGTTGAACGCCGGGTCGGGCCGGTCGATCGCGCCCAGTAGCGTGGGCAGGGCACTGGCGTCACCCGTCACCTCGACACCCGGCGAGCTGGTGTCGCCCGCGGCAAACGCCAAGAGCCGCAACTTGTTCGCCAGCGTGACGGTGGCCTGGGCGGTATCCGGGTCGGCGGCCACCTTGCGGTACACCAGCACCCCGTTGCGCAGGCTCAACCGGTAGTTGGTGGCGACATCCTCGAACGTCACGTCGATGGCCAGGTTCAGGTCCCACGACCGCGGGCCGTTGATGTTGATCGCGAAGGTGTCGAACATCTGCTCCGGGGTCAGCTGCGCGAGCAGCGTCGGCGACGAGCTCTGCGTCGGGGTACCGAAGTTCCCGACCCGCAGCTCGGTGGCACCGGACAGGAAGAAGTTGCGCCACACGGCGTTCTCGGCACCGTACGCCATCTGCTCCAGCGTGTCCGCATACAGCGCCCGGGCCGCGGCGTGGTGCTCGTCGGTGAAGATCGCGTGGTCCAACAAGGTTACCGCCCAACGGAAGTCACCCTCGTCGAACGCGGCCTGCGCCAGCTCGACAACCCGGTCGATACCGCCCATCGCCGCGACGTAGCGCGGCGCCGCGGCGGCCGGCGGGTGCTGCCAGAGGCGGCCCGGATTGCCGTCGAACCAGCCCATGTAGCGCTGGTAGACGGCCTTGACGTTGTGGCTGACCGAGCCGTAGTACCCGTGCGTGTGCCAGGCCTTCTCCAGAGCCGGTGGCATCTGGAAGGTTTCGGCGATCTCGATGCCGGTGTAGCCCTGGTTGAGTTGACGCAGCGTCTGGTCGTGCAGGTAGGCGTACAAATCCCGTTGCAGCGACAGGTATTCGACGATGTTGTCCTGCCCCCACGTCGGCCAGTGGTGCGACGCGAAGACCACGTCGGCGCGGCCGGAGAAGGTGTCGATGGCCTCGGTCAGGTAGCCCGCCCAGCCGTGCGGGTCACGGACCAGCGCGCCGCGCAACGTCAGCAGGTTGTGCAGGTTGTGGGTGGCGTTCTCGGCCATGCACAGCGCGCGGAATTGCGGGAAATAGAAGTGCATCTCGGCGGGCGCCTCGGTGCCGGGCGCCATCTGGAACTCGATCTCGACGCCGTCGATGGTGTGGGTCTCGCCCGTCACCTTGATGTCGAGCGTCGGCACGATCAGTGCCACCTCACCCGTCGACCCGACCTGTCCCAGGCCGCAGCCGACCTGCCCCTGCGGACCGCGGTCGAGCGCCGCGCCGTACATGTAGCCCGCCCGCCGCGCCATTGCCGTTCCGGCATAGACGTTTTCCTGTACCGCGTGCTCGGTGAAACCCTCCGGCGCGATGACCACGACGTGGCCGGCGTCGACCTCGGCCTGCGACGTCACGCCCAGCACGCCGCCGAAGTGGTCGGCGTGGCTGTGCGTGTAGATGACGGCCCGGACCGCACGGTCACCGCGGTGCGCGCGGTACAGCGCCAGCGCCGCCGCCGCGGTCTCGGTGGAGATCAGCGGGTCGATGACGATGATGCCGGTGTCACTCTCGATGAAGCTGATGTTCGACAGGTCCAGGCCGCGCACCTGATAGATGCCCGGCACCACCTCGTAGAGGCCCTGCTTGGCGCACAACTGCGACTGCCGCCACAGGCTCGGATGCACGGTGTCCGGCGCGTCGCCGTTCAGGAAGTTGTAGGAGTCGTTGTCCCACACCACTCTTCCGTCGGCCGCGGTGACGACGCACGGTTCCATCGCGGCGATGAAGCCGCGGTCGGCGTCCTCGAAGTCCCGGGTGTCCGCGAACGGCAGCGTCGCGGTGTGGGCGCGGTTGGCGGCGGCAATGGCATCGGTGGGCGGCTTCTGCTCCATGCCGACCAACCTAGCGTCAATTTCCCGCGGGTCAGAGCTTATGCAGCACTACGTCCGACAACGTGCCATCGCCGACCGAGGCCGTCATGTAGGTGCAGTGCGGCTGGCGTCGGCGGTCGGTCGGCGAGCCGGGGTTGAGCAGCCGCAGTCCGGTTGTCGCGGTGCTGTCCCACGGAATATGGCTGTGCCCGAACACCAGTACGTCGGTGTCGGGGTACAGGCGGGCCATGCGCGCGTCGCGTCCCGACGACGCGCCGGTCTCGTGCGTGACGGTGAACCGGACGCCCTCGAGCGTCACGTCGGCCCGCTCGGGCAGGCGGGCCCGCAGCTCTGCACCGTCGTTGTTGCCCCAGCAGGCGACCAGCCGTGTCGCTCGCAGCTCGAGTTCGTCGAGCAGTGCGACGTCCACCCAGTCGCCGGCGTGCAACACCACGTCGGCGCGGGCCACCTCGTCCCAGACTCGCGCCGGCATGTCGCGGGCGCGCTTGGGCACGTGGGTGTCGGAGATAAGTAGTAGACGCATCCCGCTGCGGCTCAACTGATCTCGCCGCCGAAATACCGGCGTGGATTATCGACCAGCATGGTGGTGAGCTGTTGGTCGGTGACGCCGCGTTCGCGCAGTGCGGGCAGTACGTCGTCGCTGATGTGCGTCAAGTTCCAGTTGGGCACCGCGGCCAGTTTCCCCTCGTGCGAGAACCAGTCGATGAAACACGAACTGTCATGCGCCAGCACCATCTTCTCGGCGTATCCGCGTCTGGCGAGTTCCGCCACGGTGTCGACGCGCTGCTCGAACGGCAGCAGGATGTCGAGCCCGAAGCGGTCCATGCCGAGATACGAACCGGCATCGGCGAGCGCGCACAGGTAATCGAGATCGGTGCTGTCGCCCGAGTGCCCGATCACCACCTTCGTGAGGTCGACGCCCTCCTCCCCCAGCACTTTCTGCGCGACGAGCCCGGAGCGGCTGTGCACGTCGGTGTGCACGGTGATCGGCGCGCCGGTCTGCACGTGGGCCTGGCCGACGGCGCGCATCACCCGCTCGACGCCCGGCGTCAGTCCCTGATGCTCGATGGCGCATTTCAGGAAGGCCGCGCGCACGCCGGTACCGCCGATGCCCTCCCGGATATCCCTGACGAACAGCTCGACCATCGGCTCGGGGGTGTCGAACAGCAGGCCGGGACCGGTGTGCAGGAACTGGAACGGCACGTCGTTGTAGGTGTAGATGCCGGTCGCGACGACGATGTTGATGTCGACCTGCTCGTTGACCCGCTGAATCCGGGGCAGGTACCGGCCCAATCCGATCACCGTCGGGTCGACGATGGTGTCGATGCCACGCGATTTGCATTGGCGCAGTTGGTCTATCGCGTCGGCGACGCGGGCGTCCTCGTCCCATCGCGACGGATAGTCCGGGAAGTTCTGCCGGATCTCGTCGCTCAGGATGAACACGTGCTCATGCATGAGCGTGGCCCCGAGGCGGTCGACGGGCACCGGGCCCCTGACGGTCTGCACGTGCGTCATCACGGCCAGTCTGTGTCATGAGCGGTCGAGCATCAAGACCCTATATCAACTGAGTTGACAAGTACCGCGTGTTGCCAGTTAGCTGAGGTAACGTCCCACCCATCTGCGAACTGCAAAGGAGTGCCCCATGGATTGGAACTTCCTCGGCACCGACTGGCACCTGTTCGGCAAGCTGGCCGACGTCGCCCTGCTGACGCTGCTGTTCGCCGCGACGGTGATGTTCTTCTACATCCAGCGCCTGCGGAAACAACCGCAGTTGCCGATCGCCGAAAACGTCCGGGCCAAGCAGACGGTGCTCACGAAGGTCCGCAAGCGCCAGCCGATGACCGCTGAAGAGCTCGAATATGCCACCCAGGTGATCGACAATCAGCGGACGTTGATGACATTCGCAATTCCCCTGACGATCTTTTCGCTGGGGTGTTTCTACGTGCTCGGCAGTCTCGAGCAACTCCACGGCGCAACCCCTTCGGAGCGCACCTTTCTCGGGGTCATCGCCATGATCTCGTCCATCAATGTGACCACCCAGATCTTCCGCGTGATCAAGCTGAAAAAGCGGCTCGGAAACGTCACCTTGGTGGATTCTGGGAATTAGCTGGACGCTCTCACCTCGTCTTTCTATTCCACGGAATATGTGGAAAGCCGTGCGTGTCCAATCACTGATAGTGTTTACGCCGATTCATCTCAAGTTAGTTGATATACAACTCGCCGACGTCGAAAGGTGATCGAGTGAGCCAACGCTCTACCGCCCGACGATTCCTCGCACGAGCCTGGATGCCGTTGATCGCCCTCATCGCGATCGGCGTCGGCGTGCTGTGCATGGTCAAGGTCCACGAATTCTCCGAGCCTGGACCGGTGCTGGCCGTCAACCCGCCGCAGGCGCCCCCGGAGTTCACCCCCAAGACGCTCACCTACGAGGTGTTCGGCACCCTCGGGTCCGGCGGCCTGCTTTCGTACGTCGACATCAGCGGACACCCCCACAAGGTCGATCTCACCGAACTGCCGTGGTCGCACACCGAGACCACGACCCTCACCGTCGTCTCCGGCAGCATCTCGGTCCAGGTGCACGGCGGCACCGTCGGCTGCCGGATGAAGGTGAATGACGTTGTCCGCGACGAACAGTCCGACGAGCACGGCAACGCCGACGTCGCCTGCCGGGTGAAGTCCGCGTGACCGACACCGACACCGCCCCGATCGCCCGCCCGGCGCACAGCGCGGCCAAGCGCCCCTTCGTCCCCAGAATGGTTCGCCTGCTGGCGATTCCGATCATCGTCTTCTGGGCCCTGCTCGCGGTGGTCACCAATACCTTCGTGCCGAAGATCGAAGATGTCGCAGAGGAACTCGCCGGCCCGATGGTGCCGACCTACGCGCCGTCCCAGGTGGCCATGCTGGCCATCGGCAAGGAATTCCACGAGTCGACCTCCACCAGCCTGACGATGCTGGTGCTGGAAGCCGATCGCGGCCTGACCGAGCAGGACCGCGACTACTACGCGGGCCTGGTCCGCACGCTGAACGCCGACACCACGCACGTCCAGTACGTCATGGACACGTGGGGCAAGCCGATCACTGCCGCCGGCGCGCAGAGCCTCGACGGCAAATCCGCCTACGTCCTGCTCCGCCTCGCCGGCGACATCGGGCAGATGGAGGCCAACAATTCGGTCGACGCCGTCAGGAAGATCGTCAAGGACTCCAATCCGCCTGCCGGACTGAAGGTTTACGTCAGTGGCGCGGCGCCGCTGGCGGCCGACACCGTCGAGATCGCCAACTCCAGCCTGAACAACATCACGATCGCGACGATGTTCCTGATCATCTTCATGCTGTTGCTGGTCTACCGCTCCGTCGTCACGATGCTGGTGCCGTTCTTCGGCGTGATTCTGCTGATGTTGTCGGTCAAGGGCGTCATCTCGGCGATCGGGCACTACGGCTTCATCCCGCTGTCGTCGTTCGCCACCAACATGGTCATCTCACTGACCCTCGGCGCCGGTACCGACTACGGCATTTTCCTCATCGGCCGATATCACGAGGCCCGCCTGGCCGGACAGAGTCGTGAGGACGCGTATTACACCGCTTACAAGGGTGTTTCGCATGTCATCGTCGGCTCGGGTCTGACCATTGCGGGCGCCTGCGCGTGTCTGACGTTCGCTCGGCTGAACTACTTCCACACCATGGGCCCCGCCGTCGCGGTGAGCATGCTGATCACCATCGCCGGCGCCCTGACCATCGGACCCGCCCTGCTCAGCGTCGGCAGCCTCTTCGGGCTCTTCGACCCGAAACAGGAAGTCAAGGCGAAGCTGTACCGGCGCATCGGCACCGCCGTGGTGCGCTGGCCGAAGCCGATCCTCGTCGCCAGTGTCGCGGTCGTCTCGGTGGGCGCGGTGTTCGTGCCGACCTACCGCGTCAGCTACGACGACCGCACCTACCAGCCGCCAGATGCCCCGGCCAACCAGGGATTTCAGGCCGCCGACCGGCACTTCCCCAAGAGCAAGCTGTTCAGCGAGATGCTGATGGTCCAAGCCGACCACGACATGCGCAACTCGGCCGACTTCATCTCACTGGACCGGGTGGCCAAGGCCCTGATCCGTCTGCCCGGTGTGGCGATGGTGCAGAGCATCACCCGCCCCATGGGACGGGCGCTCGAACATGCGTCCATCCCTTACCTTTTCACCACGCAGGGCAGCGGCAACGGCCAGCAGCTGCCGTTCACCCAGCACAACAACGAGAACACCGCGAAGCAGGCCCAGATCACCGCGCACAGCATCGAGGTGCTGAAGAAGACGGCCGACCTGACCCAGACCCTCGCCGACGAGCTGCACAACACCGTGCTGACCCTCGAGGACATGGAGCAGGTCACCAACGACATGCGCGACGCCGTCGCCAACCTCGACGATTTCATGCGCCCGCTCCGCGCATATTTCTATTGGGAACCACACTGTTTCGACATCCCGGTGTGCTGGTCGTTCCGGTCGCTGTTCGACGTGATCGACAAGGTCGACAACCTGGCGGCCGACATCGGCAAGGCCGTCGGATCCTTCGAGGTGATCGACAGGCTCATGCCGCAGATGGTGTCGCTGCTGCGGCAGACGGTCGCCGACAACCAGGCGTTGCTCGCGATCATCGTGAACAACTACGGCCCCACCGACATTCAGAATAGGAACACCGACCAGACCTTCGACGACATGATCAACGTCGGCAACGACTTCGACGCGTCACGCAGTGACGACTTCTTCTACATTCCCCGCGAAGCGTTCGACAATGACGACATCAAAATCGGTATGTCACTGATGATGTCGCCCGACGGCCATGCCGCGCGCTTCATCGTCACCCATGAGGGCAACGCGATGGGGCCCGAGGGCATCGAGCACGTCGAACAGTTCCCCGACGCGATCAAGATCGCGCTGAAGGAGACGTCGCTGGCCGGGTCGAAGATCTACATCGGCGGATCCGGGTCCAACAACAAGGACATCCAGCTGTACGCCAAGAACGACCTGATGATCGCGGCCATCGCCGCCTTCGTCCTGATCTTCCTGATCATGATGATCATCACGCGATCCCTGGTGGCCGCCGTGGTGATTCCCGGCACGGTGGCGTTCTCCTACGCCGGCGCGTTCGGGCTGTCGGTGCTGATCTGGCAGCACCTGATCGGGCTACCCCTGCACTGGCTGATCCTGCCGCTGACCTTCATCGTGCTGGTGGCCGTCGGCTCGGACTACAACCTGCTGCTGGTCGCCCGGCTCAAGGAGGAAATCCACGCCGGCCTGAACACCGGCCTCATCCGCGCCCTCGGCAGCACTGGCGGCGTCGTGACCTCCGCGGGCCTGGTGTTCGCGTTCACCATGCTGGCCATGCTGTCCAGTGATCTGCGGACCATCGGCCAGATGGGGTCGACGGTCTGCATCGGCCTGCTGCTCGACACCCTGGTGGTGCGGTCGTTCATCGTGCCGTGTCTGGTGCGACTGCTGGGCCCCTGGTTCTGGTGGCCGACATTCGTCCGGCAGCGGCCGCTACGTCCGTACACGCCGGCCACCTTGACCCCGGCTAACACTGTGTAGTTGTCAAGGTGCGCAATGCTTTAGGTGTTATGCGGCTGTGTCGAGGCGCATGGTGCGGCGGTTGTATGCGGGGATCGGTTTTCGTTGCGGGTCGACGGCCGCGGGTGGGACGAGCCAGGGGTGTTTGTCCAGGCCCATGACGACGTCCCAGCCGTCGTGGTGGACGTTGGCGTGGCAGGCCGGGCACAGCAGGCAGCCGTTGGCTAGTGATGTCTCACCGTGGTGGGTCCAGTGGATGATGTGGTGGGCGTGGGTGCGTCCGGGTGGTGCGCCGCATTTGATGCAGCACTGATCCCGCAGATACAGCGCTTTGCGCAGGTGCGCCGGGAACAAACGTTTCTCCCGGCCCATGTCCAGGGGTACCTGTTCGCCGTCGACGATGATCGTGGTGACGGTGGTGTCGCAGCAGATTCGTTCCAGGGTCATGGTGCTGATCGACCCGATGAATTCCAACGCCGCCAGGTCTGGAGTGTCGGCGGGCACCGTCACCAGTAGCTGCGTGCGCGGCGCGGAAGCGACGTCCCCGCCGCGGGCGGCGATGTCCAACACGGCCTCTAACGCATCCGCCCGCCGCCTGCCCGCCGTGCGGGTGTCGGGGGTGCCGTCGGGTTCGGGCCGCGGTGCCGAGTGTTCCTCGATCGCTGCGACCAGCTTGGCGCCCACCTCCACGTCCAAGTCCGCGCGCACCTGCACCCGACCATCGGAGGTGACGCGGTGCTCGACGGTGTTGATCGACCGGTCCTCCGCGGCCGGCAACCCACCTTCGGCGGCCGCATGCCGGTTCCCCAAACGCCGCGCGCGTTTGTCGATGTCGGCGGGGGTGGCGCCAGAGAAGAACTGCCCCAGCAGATCGGTCACCTGCGCGAACCGGGCTTCTTCGTCTACCTCACCGGGTGCGCGGGCTTGGATGTGGTTGATGCCTTTGACGATCGCATCGACATGCTCCCCGGAGATCGCACCGTCGGCGGCATGGGCCGTGAGCGTGGGTAACGCCGGCAAGGCGCCCGATACCCGGATAAAGCGCTCGGCCACCGATGGCGCACACCCCAACGCCATCAACAACTCCCGCGACGTCCGGCCCTGCGCCGCCGCCACCCCGCGGCGATCCAGCACCCCGGTCAGCATCGCTGCCAGATGATCGATCACGCCACGCAGTGTCAGTAGCGTCCGCAGCACACCAAGTGCGGCATCCCCGGTGATGTCTTCGGAAATGACCACGCCGCGCAGGTGGTCGAGGAGAGCTTTGAGATCCGGTGCGATTCCCATAACACATCGTATCGAACATACGTTCGAAAGGCAACGGATCTATCGCTCCGAACTTTCCGGCATGCCAGAGGGCGAGCCGCGAAGTGGCGGCTAGGTCACTGCGCGCTAGGCGAGAGAGCAAGCGCCGATCGCGACGCCCAACCGGCCTAGCCGCCGACCGCTTGCCGCAGCAGCTGCGGATCATGGGCGTTGACGAGGGACATATCAGGTTCATCCGAAGCCCAAAGTTCGCTCAGCCGTTGATGATTGGCCTGCACCTTCGCCCAGTCGAAGGCAACTGAGCGTTCCATCAGACGCAGGGCCCGCGGCGCGGTATTGCTGCCGTCGAGCTGGCCACGATGGTAGAAGCTGTCGCCGGCATGCAGAATCCAGCGGTCCCCCGCGTCGACGGCCACCGCGGCGTGCCCGCGCGTATGCCCGGGCAGGCTGATCAAGACGATGCCGTCAGCGATCTCGGCCAACTCTTTGGCGCCGGGGAAGCCGCGCCACGACTCCGAGGCCGCGGGCGAGTGCTCGACCAGGATCGGGCCGTGCGCGTGACCGGCCGGCAGGTAGCGCTGTTTCTCCACGAGCGTCTTCGGATGCAGTGCCGCGAATGCCTCGGCATCGGTGAGATGAACCTGCGCCCAAGGGAAGTCCGCCAGACCTCCCACGTGGTCGGCATCGAAGTGGGTCACGACGATGTGCCGCACGTCGCTGGGCTCGAACCCGAGGCGGCGAATTTGGTTGATGGCGGCTTCGTTCGGATCGAACACCGGGCGGACGTAGAAGCGGGCCGGGCCGAAGCGACTGCCCGGCGACTCGGCATCCCGCAGCCCCAACCCGGAGTCGACAAGCACGAGACCGCCCGGCGTTTCGACAAGGAGTACGTGGCAGACCAATCCGTCGGGCACGAACCGCGGATGCATGGTGCCGCAGTTGAGGTGGTGGACCCTCATGTCAGGTCAGCCGGGGCCGTCCCGATGAGCCGGGCATCGGGTTGGCTGGACATGGCCAGCAGCCCCCGCAGTCCGCGGATGACGGCGGGCCAGTTTCGCGGGTCACGCAGATTCAGGCCTCCCACAAGCTGTTTCAGCAGCGTCAGCGTGTCGAAGTAGATGCGTTCGGCGACCAGGTCCTCGTTCTCGTCGAACACGAAATAGGCCGTCATCCGGGTGCGGTGCCGCGAGCCCGTCGCCGGGATGCCGCCGAGCGGGCCGAGATGCGTTCCGAGGAGCCAGAATTCGACGATCACGGCATCAGCGCTGTGTCGCAGCGCGATGATCTCGTGATCCTGGTCGGGAAACGCGACGCGGGTGTCGTGGTAGTAGCCACGCACATCGACGTCACCGTCGTGGACGGTGAGCGTCGGGATGATCTCGTAGTGCGGATGCGGGAAGGTGGCCAGCACGTCGTCCCAGTCCTGTCGGACCTCGTCGTGGAAGTGGTCGAGGACGAGCTTTTCGCGAGCCTGCAACACCTCGACGGAAGGGATGGCGAAGCGGTGCGTCATGGCGTCCTCCTCGAACTGCAAAGTATTTCCACACCGTGGGATTAATATGACAATAATCCCACGGTGTGGAAATTTGCAAGGGTCTGGGCCA
Organism: Mycobacterium sp. SMC-17; assembly: GCF_045310915.1. Classification (NCBI taxonomy): domain Bacteria; kingdom Bacillati; phylum Actinomycetota; class Actinomycetes; order Mycobacteriales; family Mycobacteriaceae; genus Mycobacterium; species Mycobacterium sp. SMC-17. The sequence continues at coordinate 16,925 of NZ_JBJIAK010000049.1, forward strand.
GAATGAGGCCATGAACGCGGCCACCCCGACTCCCCGCCGCGGACGGCCGCCGAAGGCGCTGGCACAGCTGACGCGATCGACGATCCGGGAAGCGGCGCTGACCGTCATCGACCAGGACGGCATCGCCGCGGTCAGCATGCGGTCCGTCAGCCGCCTGCTCGGCGTCGACGCCAAGAGCCTCTACCACCATGTCGCCGACAAGGACGATCTGCTGGACGCCGTCGCCGAACATCTGCTCGGGCAGCTGCGACCACCGGCACCCACCGGCGAGTTGCGGACCGACCTGCGGGCCCTCGCCTACGAGTTCCGGCGCGTGACCCTCGCCCACCCGGAGGCCGCGACGCTCGTGCTGACCCGGCAGATGACGACGCTCGCCGGACTCGCGCCCGTCGAGGCTCTCCTGTCGATCCTGCATCGGGCCGGCGCCGCCCCCGAGCTCGCCGTGCGACTCACCCGTGTCCTGGTGGCCGCCGTCGTCGGGATGCTGCTGCGCGAGGTGTCCGCCGGCCCCACCTTCGGCAGCGGAAAGTCCGCCGACATCGCTGCCCGGCAGGCCGAACTGGAAGATTCCGCGCTCCCGGAAGTGGTTGCGTGCGCACCATTTCTCGCCCGGTTCGACCGGGACCGGGAATTCGCGTCGGGCGTGGACTTGCTCGCGGATTTCGCCGCATTCCAGCTGGTGAGCCTGACATAGTGCTGCCATGCGGTTGCTGAGTGCTGTCGACACGATGTTCTACCGGATGGAGTCCGACCGGACGCCCATGCACATCGGCGCCCTGCTGACGTTCCGGCTGCCCGACGGCGCCGGGCCGGACTACGTCCGCACCCTGTACAACGCATTCGCCGAACTGTCGTTCCTGCCGTTCCCGTTCGACAGCGCCGTCGTCGACGGCCTGCTGCCCGAGTGGCGCGAGGTCCGCCCGGACCCGGAGTACCACGTCCGGCTGTCAGCGCTGCCGTACCCCGGAAGCGAGGCCGATCTGGGCACCCTGGTCGCCCGGCTGCACGCGCACCCGCTCGACATGCGCCGGCCACTGTGGGAAGCACACTTCATCGAGGGCCTGTCCGACGGTCGCTTCGCCATGTACTTCAAGGCCCACCACTGTGCGGTGGACGGTATGGGCGCGATCAACACCATCAAGAAGTGGTTGAGCACCGAGCCGGACCGCTACGTGCCGCTGTCCGAGGCCGGACCGAAGGCCGAGGTGCCCGACCGCAACCGGGTCGCGTCGGTCGCCTACGAGCTGTGGAACCGGACGACGGACGGCGTCGCGGGTTCTGCCGAGTTGGTGAAGAGCCTGGTCGGCATGATCGGCGGCGACAACAGCCACGTCGGCGCCACGCTGGGCACGCCGCGCGCGCCGTTCAACGCCACCCTCACGCCGCAGCGCCGGCTCGCGGTCGAGGTGCTCGAACTGGGCCGCCTCAAGGCCATCGCCAAGGCCACCGAGACAACCGTCAACGACGTGACACTCGCCGTGTGTGGCGCGGCGCTGCGCCGCTACCTCGACGAGCAGGGCGAGCTGCCCGAGCAGACGCTGACCGCCTCGGTGCCGGTGGGCTGGGAGCGCGACGAGGACACCTTGAATGCGGCCGCGGGCTTCGTCTGCCCTTTGGCGACAACAGAATCGGACCCGTTGCAGCGGCTGGCGGTGATCAACGCCTCGACCACGCGCGGTAAGAAGGAACTGCTCGCGATGTCACCGAATGCCCTGAACCACTACACGTTGATGGGGTTGCTGCCACTGACGATCGGGCAGAAAACCGGTGCGCTGACCAAGATTCCGCCGTTGTTCAACCTCACGGTGTCCAACGTGGTCCTGACCAGAGAACCGCTGTACCTCGGTGGCGCACAGCTGGAATTGATCGCTCCGGTCTCTTTCCTGTGCGACGGCTACGGACTGAACATCACCCTGGTCGGCTACACCGACAAGGTCATCCTCGGCTTCGTCGGCTGCCGAGACACCATGCCGCATCTGCAGCGCCTGGCGGTCTACTCCCGCGAGGCGCTCGACGAATTGGAGCGGGCCGCCGCATAGGCCGCTGATAGAATCTCGATCCGTGATCGAGTCTTCGTCGGTGAGCCAGCCGGCTGTTCGCACCGCGGTGCAGCGCCGCGGCATCGAACGCACCCAGGCGATCCTCGATTCCGCCGAGACGATCCTCGCCGAACAAGGTTATGCCGCAGCAACTCTCAAGGCGATCGGCGAGCATGCCGGCATCCCGACGGCATCGCTCTACCACTACTTCGCGGACCGGAGGCAGGTCGAGGCCGAGCTCGTGCGGCGCCACATCCCGGTCATCGACGAGCGCTTCGCGGCATCGCTGTACGGCAACAAGATCCGGACGCTGCGCGACGGCGTCGACGCGATGATCGACCCACTGCTCGCCTACTTCCGGGAGAATCCCGGATTCGTGCAGCTGTGGTTCGCGGGCCGCAGCGCGACACTGTCCGAGCTGGGTGGGTTGTTCGACGAATCCTGGGCAGAAAAGCTGTGGCACTTCCTCATCGAGCACGAACTCATCACCGCAGCGACCCCGTTGTTCGCCGTCCAGTTGATGTTCGAGGTCGGTGATCGGCTCTTCGACGTGGCGTTCCAGCGCTCCCCCAAGGGCGATGACGCCACCATGGACGAGGGTCGGCGCATGCTCACCGCGTACCTGACGACATTCGCCCCATCAGGTACCAGGTCTGCATGACCCCCTTGCCCTTGACCTCGACGGCACCCCGCTCCTCCAGCACGAACGCGTCCTTGAGCCGCTCATAGACGTTGTGCGGCACCTGGATTCGACCTTCGACATCGGTGGTCTCCATTCGCGCCGCGACATTGACCGCGTCCCCCCACACGTCGTAGAAGAACTTGCGTGCGCCCACCACACCCGCGACCACCGGTCCGGCCGCCAGCCCGATGCGCAGTGGCACCCGCCGCCCGTTGGGGTCCGTCAGCTCGGCCACTGCGCCGACCATGTCGAGAGCCAGGTCAGCCAGCGCCTCCAGATGGTCGGGCCGCGGCTCGGGAACCCCGCTGACGATCATGTAGGAGTCGCCGCTCGTCTTGATCTTCTCCAGGCCATGGCGGTCCACCAGGGTGTCGAGGTCGGTGTAGAGGCCATCGAGGAACCGGACCAACTCGGTCGGCGTGGTATCGCTTGCGCGCTGGGTGAATCCGGCGATATCGGCGAACAGCACCGAGGCGTCGTCGTAGCGGTCGGCGATGACGTCGCGGTGCGGATCCTTCAACCGCTGAGCGATCTTCGAGGGCAAGATGTTGGCCAGCAGCGACTCGGAGCGCTCGTATTCGGCAGCCAAAGCCGATTCCGCGCGGCTGATTTCACGCAGTGCGTACCAGACGGTCGCGAGGACGAGCACCCATGAGGAAATTACCGAGATGAGGAATCCGGCAGTCGTGACCCACAGCGGCTGGACACCGGTGTCCGCGGGCACCAGGTACTGGAGCGCGATGATGAGTGCCGCACCCACCGCCGCCACCGCCGATGCCACCACGATGTGCTCGATCCCCAGGATCAGCACCACCAGCGAAGCGGCGACCAGGAAGTACAGCTGCTGGCCGGAACCTCTTCCGACATAAACGGTCACGAGCGTCGTCAAGGAGTACGCGATACCGATGAAGGTCAGCGGCGCGACGAGTTCGCCGTACCGGTACAAGCGGGGAATCGCGAGATAGACCGGGGCGCACACGACGGCGAGGCCACCGATCCAGATGCCGGCCTCGCCGGCGAGCATCGACAGCGTCCCGAGGAACGCGGCGACGACGGCACCGATCCTGGCGGCCACCGTGAGGACGCGTCGGCGGCGCGCCAGACTCTCGGCGGACGCAGCCTTCGGCGACATGATCCGCAGCCTAGCGCCGAAAGCGCACGTCACCGCGGGCATTGACAGTGCATCCGCGCGAAACCTAAACTCGATTTCGATTCGATATTGGCTTTGAGTATTACAGGGCGATCCCCATCAGAAGGAGAAGAACATGGCCAACACCCGACGGCGGGTCGTCTTCATCGGCGCGGCCGGTGAGATGTGTCGCCTGGCCATCGAACGGTTCGCGGTAGCCGCCGGCGACTGGGAGCTCGCGCTCTACGACATCCGGCCAGAACTGCTCGAGCCGCTGATCAAGAAGCTGCCGAGTGGGCTGGCGACGGCCGCCCGGCTCGATCTGTATGACCGCGACGGCCTGCGCACCGCCATCGACGGCGCGGCACTCGTCGTGCTCGGCGCCGGCCCGTACAACCGCACCGCCGGTCCGGTGATGGAAGCCTGCCTGGCCGCCGGGGTGCCGTACCTCGATTTCGATGACGACATCGAAAGCACCTTGCACGCACTGACTCTGGGCGACGCCGCCAAGGCGGCCGGCGTTCCGATGTACATCGGCTGCGGCGCCTCGCCCGGCATCACGAACGTGCTGGCCGCCGACGCCGCCGCCGAACTGGACACCGTCGAGAACATCGACGTCTATTGGGTGGTCGGCGACGAGCGTGGTTCGATCGGTCGCGCGGTGCTCGACCACATGCTGCGCGTCGCCGCGGGTCCCTGCATGACGTGGGAGAACGGCGGACCGGTCATGCACCAGTCCTGGCTGGAGACCCGGTGGACGGACCTGGGCGGCGGGCTGGGCCTGACGTTGGTGCACGAGACGGCCCATCCCGAACCCGTGACACTGCCGCGGAAGTACCCCGATGCCAAGAACATTCGTTGTTTCGGCGGCCTGGACCCGGCGCCCTACAACGGCCTGGTCCGGGGCGTCGGCCTGGCCGTGCAGAAGGGTCAGATACCCGTCGAGAAGGCCATCGACTTCCTGGAATCCCTGCTCACCGGCGGAGTGGGCAGTGTCGCCGGCTGGCGCCACGGCCTGGCGGGAATGTGGGACCTGGTGCGCACGGGTGAGTCGACGCGCCTCGAGCTGCTCACGTTCCTCGCCAAAGCTGCAGCGGGCCACACCTTTCCGTACAAATCTGGGCTGAAGGTCGAGGTGACCGGCCTCAAGGACGGCATCCCCACCGTCGCCAGCCGCCGCACGCCGGTCGCAGGCCCAGGCACCTATCTGTTCACCGACATGGCGGCCGCAACGGGCACCGCGTGCGCCGCGTTCATGGTGGTGGCACTCGAATCCGGCAGCCGCGCCGGGGTTTTCACGCCCGAGGAATGGGCCGAACCGGCGCAGTTCTACTCGGCACTGAAGCGGGTCGGCACGCCGAGCGCCGAACTTCCCGTCGGCGCGCACTAGAGGGGCTGGTCATGGATCTGAAGACCGCGTTGTACGCACTCGCCGACATCTTCATGATCGTCGCCGGTTTCACGTACGGCTTCAAGTTCATTCGGAACTACCAGAACTACCTGCTGGGCCTCGAGTGGATCATCGTCGCGTCGTCCGGCACCAACTTCCTGGTGTATGGGCTGGTCGGCGCCGACGAAACCAGTCCGATGTTCCACGCGGCGTTCTTTCTCGACGCCTTCTCGCGGTCGATCGGCATCACCGTGATCCTCGTCCTGGGCCTGATGAAGGTCACGCACGGGTACCGGCCGTCGATCGCCGTCGACATCGGAGTGTTCGGGCTCGCGGTCATCGGCGGACTCGTGATGTCGTTGTTCGCCGCGGATTTCGGCGTGGCCGGGGCCATCTTCTACGTGGTCATGAACGCCCTGACGACGCTGTTCCTGTTCTACTTCGCCTGGCGACTGTGGCGGATCGGCGCACAAGGTAACGCGATGGCCGTCGCCGCCGTGACGATCGCGGCGGCTGCCATTGCCGGAATGTACGACTTCTACCGCATCCCGGGCGACGATCAGCACCACACGGTCTTCTACATCCTGGCGCTGACCACCTGGGCGGCGCAGATGACGGTGTATTACTACGGTTACCGCGCGCTGGACAATCACACCGCGCGAATCCCGGCCGAAAAGGCTTTTACCGCATAGCACTTCGCAGACAGTGACGGCCCGCGGGTACATCCCGCGGGCCGTTTCTGCACTTCGTCAGTACGCGCCGTCGGCCAGTCCGGCAGCGATGCTCCGGGCCGCGTGCGCACCGGTGTCCATGGCACCTTCGATGGCGCCGGCCTCGACCCCGGCAATGTCGCTGCCGGCGAAGTGGATTCGCCCATGGGCTTCCCGCAGCTGCGCGGCACCGCCGGTGAAGTGTCCCGGCCGGTGCACCATGAATCCGCCCTTGGAGAATTCGTCGGTAACCCAGTCATGGCAGGCGGTTTCGCGCACCTCGATGTCGGCAATGAACGCCCGCAACGCCTGCTGCACCGCGGCGGGATCGTTGGCGTCGATCGCGGCGCCCGTGGAGCACAGACACATGATGAACGTGTCGCCGTCTTCGTGGTACTCCACCCGTGCGGCGTTGATGGGGTTCTGTCCCAGCGGCGCGACGGCCTGGAACGGCTCGAGTACGCCCTTGGCCCGCACCCAGATTTTGGAGCCCACGATCGGATTCTTCTCCTCGATCATGCGACGCGACGCCGCCGGGACCTCGGGGGTGATGGCGATGTCCCCCAAGGTGTTCAGCGGCACCGCGACGACGGCCGCACGCGCCCGGATCCGCTGACCGTCTCGCGTGGTGACGGTGACGCCGGCACCGTCGTCCTCGACTGCGGCGATCGGAGTCGACAACCTCACCTTCGCCGTCGACTCCGCCATGATGGCGTCGAGCAGCCTTCTGGTGCCGCCCTCGATGGGCCAGGTGCCGGCTGTCTCGAAGAACGCCGCCCAACTGCCGAAGTATGTCGCCACGCACGAAAGGAACTGGGCGACACCGTGATCTTCGTAGGACGTCACCAGCGCAGCCATGGCACCGTCGAGCAGGTCATGCTCGTAGGGCGGCAGATTCAGTGCGTTGAGCCGGTCGGCAATGGTCTCTTTCTCGATTGCGCTGGTGTCAACGAGGCCGATTTCGAACGGTTGCGGGAACACAGCACGAGCGTCGGCGAAGAACTGATTCATCAGCGGCTCGAGCGCCGCGCCGTACTCCTCGGGTAACGCCGAATGCGTTGCGCCTTCGGCAATCCAGTACATCGTGGTGGGCACGACAGGGATCTGGAGTGGAATGTTGTGCCGCTGCAGTTCCTGCCACATGTTGGGCTGCGTCCAGTGCACATAGGTGCCCCCGTACTCCAACTGCCGGCCCAGGCCGGGACCGGTCCACGTGCGGCCGCCGACCCGGTCGCGTGCCTCGAGCAGCACCACCGAGTGCCCTTTGAGGCTCAGGTCGCGCGCCGCGATGACGCCGGCGAAGCCACCGCCGATCACCGCGACGTCGTATTGATCTGTCATTGTTGCTCCCATCAAAGGCGAATTCGATTCGTGTTCGACTTTAGGTAGTGCGCCGGGCGCCGTCAATGAAGGCGGCTATGCTCTCGAAAGATGCCCACCACCCCGCCTTCAAGCGCCGGACGGTCCCGTCCGGCAGCAGTTCAGCGCCGCGGCGTGGAGCGCACACAGGCGCTCCTCGACGCGGCCGAAACGCTGCTCAGCGAGCAGGGCTACGCGGCCGCCACGCTCAAAGCCGTCGGCGAGCTGGCCGGCATCCCGACCGCGTCGGTCTACCACTACTTCGCGGACCGTCATCAGCTCGAAGCCGAACTCGTGCAACGGCATATCGCCGCGCTCGACGACATCCTGACGGCTGCGCTCGAGCGCAGCCGCGCCCGCACCCTGCGCGGCGCCATCAACGTGCTGATCGACACCATGGTCGACTACTTCCGTGAGCACCGCAGCCTGATCGCGCTGTGGTTCGTCGAACGCACGTCTGCCGTTGGCGAATCCGCCCGCGCTGCCGACGAAGCGTGGGCCGAACAGTTCTGGCGGTACCTCATCGAGCGCGAGCTGTTGCATCCGGACACACCGGTCCTGGTCGTACTGCTGACCTTCGAAGCCGGCAACCGACTTCTCGACGTCGCCTTCCGACAGTCGCCGACCGGCGACGAGGTCGTCATCGACGAAGTGCGACGGATGAGTACCGCCTATCTGGAGACCTACGCCCCCACGAAGCGGGCGCGCTGAGTCAGCCCGCCGCGGCCGCGATGGCGTCGCTGAGCATGCGCGCGCACAGCGCGATGTAGTCCGCGCGGGAAATGACGACGTCGCCGGCAGCGAGCGCGACCGCGGCGTCCACCTGGCCGCCGACGAGTACCCGTGTCGCCATGGCCAGACGGCCGGTCGTCCGGTCGTCCATGGGGCCGACGACGGCGGCCACCTGCTCGGTCACGAACGCGACGTACTGATCGGTCGCCACCCTCTTCCGCGCCGCGACGGCCGCGACGCCGGCGGATTCGGCGTACAACCGCGCCCTGGGTACATCGCTGATGATGACGTCGTAGAACACGGCCAACGCGGCGCTCGCCCGCTCGACGATGTCGGGCCCGCAGGCGTCCACGGCCGCCAGCGTCTGCGTGAAAACGTCCCGCATCACGTCGTCGAACAGGGCGGCGAGCAGCTCGTCACGGTTCGCGAAATGCTCGTAGAAGTACCGCTGGCTGAGCCGCGCCCGCCGGCAGACGGTGTTCATCCGCAACCCGGCGACGCCCACCTCCGCGACTTCGTCCAGGCCCGCCGCGATCAGGCGATTCCGGCGGTCCTGCACGCGCTGATCGGCGTTCACACCACGGAAAGGCCGCGTCACGGTCGTCATATCTCAATCTTGACACAGCTCTGTTCCAGGAACACTATTGTTCCTACTTCGGCCCGATCGGCCGCCATCCACAGCACGCCAAGAAAGGCCGCCGATGAACCTCACCGACCGATTCCAGGATCTGATCGACCGCGGCGTCGCCCCGACGCTCGACCAGCTCGACGCGCTGTACGACGACGCGTCCGCCGTCGGCGTCGACGACGTGCTCGGCGAATGGGCGGGCGGCGTGTTCGGCCTGGGCCACCCCGCCGAAGCGCAGCTGGAGGCGATCAAATGGGCCGGCAAGTCCTTCGGCGCCGCCGATGACGTCGCACCGATTGTCTGCTTCGACGACGCGGGACGCCGTTTCGTGAACCCCATCTTCGGCGGCGCGAGCCTGCGGCTGACGGACTACCGCGGCAGCGCAACCGCCACGATGACCTACCACGACCTGCCGATGGCGGATCATTTCCGGAAGATCTCCGACACCATCCTCATCGGGGCGATGGAAGCGCCGGGGCAGAGCCGGGCCGGCTACTTCTACCTGACCCGGATGGACACCACCGAGCGGCCGCGCGATCCCGAGTTCGTCTCGTGCGAACCGGCCCGCACCGCGGACGCCGCTGTCCTGCGCGCACCGGGCCAACCGTTCGAAGTCACCCAGGTCGAGCTCGAAAGTCCGCGCCCCGACGAGGTTCTCGTGCGTATCGAGGCGGTCGGCATCTGTCACAGCGACCTCGCGATCGCCGGAATGGCGCAGCCCCAACAACTTCCGATGGTTCTCGGCCATGAAGGCGCGGGCGTCATCGAGGCCGTCGGGGCCGATGTGACGGACCTCCAGCCCGGCGATCACGTCGTGCTCAGCTACGCGTGGTGCGGGGAATGCACCAATTGCAGACGCGACCGGATGGCGTACTGCTCGCGCTCCAACATGCTCAACCTCACCGGCGCCCGGCTCGACGGCAGCGGTGGCATGCGGATCGGCACCACGCCGGTGCATGCCCGCTTCTGCGGCCAATCCTCTTTCGCCACATACGCTCTCGCCGTCGCTCACACCGTGGTACGCGTCCCGAAGGACGTGCCGTTCGACGTACTCGCTCCCCTCGGTTGCGGCGTCCAGACCGGCGCGGGCACGGTACTGAACGCGCTGCGCCCCGAGCCGGGTTCATCGATCGCGGTGTTCGCCGCGGGCTCGGTGGGGCTGTCGGCCATCATGGCCGCGAAGGTGGCCGGCTGCGAACGGATCATCGCCGTGGACCCCAAACCGCAACGGCGGGAGCTTGCGGTGTCGTTGGGCGCCACCGACGCCGTCGATCCCGCCTACGCCAGAAGCGCCGTCCGGTCCGGCGTCGACTACGCCGTCGACTGCATCGGCAAACCGGAATCCGCGCGCGCCGCAATCGCCAGCCTGGCGTCGCCCGGCGTCTGCGCCGTCGTCGGCCTGCAGGGCCTGAGCACCCCCATCCAGGTCGACCTCGCGAAGCTCGTCGGCAAGGGTCAGACCCTCTGCGGTGTCGTCGAAGGCCAGGCGGTGCCACGCCGCTTCATCCCGACGCTCATCGACCTGTACCGCAGCGGTGCGCTACCCGTCGACCGCTTGATCACCACGTTCGGGCTCGACGAGATCAACGACGCCATCGCGGCGACGCAACGCGGAGATGTCGTCAAAGCCGTGTTGCTGCCGGCGGGACCGCGTCGGTAGCCGGGATGTCTGGTCACCGCCCGAGTCGTCGCAGCAAGTTCGTTCAGCGTCTGCTCTACATGTTCTTCCGGCCGATGTTCGTCATCGGCGAACCCAGCGGCATCCAACTGGCGGCGTTGCGGTTCGTGGTCGAACAGTTCGCTCCTCGGCCCGATCGCGGCACCGACGTCGAATCGACCGTCGAAAACGGCGTCCGTTGCGCCTGGGTCACCGCAGACGGCGCCGGCCGCGACGGCGTGGTGCTCTACCTGCATGGTGGCGGCTATTTCGTCGGCTCCGCACACGCAGCAGCCGGGACTGCCGCGCGGATCTCTGCTGCCAGCGGACTACGCGTCTGCGTGCCCGACTACTGCCTGTTGCCCGAACATCCGGTCCCGGCTGCGGCTGATGACGCTGTCGCCGTCTACCGCGCGCTGCTGGCAGCTGGTGTCGACCCCGCCACCCTGGTGGTGGCGGGCGATTCGGCCGGCGGCCATCTCGCGGCGTGCCTGGTCAACGAGGTGAAGGACAGTGGATTGCCGCTGCCGCGAGCCGTGGTGCTGTGGTCGCCGGTGATCGATCCGCTCGGCCAAGCGGCCATCGCCGCCGACCGAAGGCGACGCGACGCCGTTCTCGCCGTCCCGTTCTGGGCGCCGGCGTTGCGAAAGCATCTCACCGATGCCCGCGAGGCCACTCGCATGAACCCACTCGCCGACGTCGACCACCGGTGGTCGCGGTGGACGATGATCTACGAAGCGCCGCAGGGCAATTGCGTCAGGCGGCAGCACCAGGGGACCCGCTGGAACGCATCCAGTCGTACACGGCGGCCTTGATTGACTGGTTCTGCTCAGGCCTCATCGTCACGCCGTCCGACGAACTCGTCGCGCCGCTGCGGGAGGCCATTGCACACGGTTGCCGATCCGGCTGCGTCTCATCGCGCGATCCAGATGGCGACGCGCAGGCCATATTTCATCTCGTCCTCGGCGTGCTCGTCACGCACACCACCATCGGCCGGCCGGCGTCCCGCAAGGAACTCGAAATGGCGGTCATGGGGACAATCAGGGGCGCCCTCAGGGTGCGCTGACGAGACCGCACTCACCCGCCAACGACAACAGGCCAGAAGCGTGAGCTTCTGGCCTGTTGTTTGTGGTGCGCCCGAAGGGATTCGAACCCCTAACCTTCTGATCCGTAGTCAGATGCTCTATCCGTTGAGCTACGGGCGCATTGGGTACAACTATTCAGTTATGTGGCGGAGGCGAGAGGATTTGAACCTCCGGTCCCCTGTAAGGGGGACAACTCATTAGCAGTGAGTCCCATTCGGCCGCTCTGGCACGCCTCCTGAACGATCCGAGGGTACCGGACTCTTGCACCCCGGAACCGCCGAGGGCATACGGTACACAGTCAACGCCCACAAAGGCAAAGCGCGACGCCAGAGCGCCATCTGCCGTCCACCTAGACTGTCCCGGGTGACCGCCCGCCTGCGCCCCGAGATGGACGCTCTGCCTGCCTACACCCCCGGCCGCACAGTGCCCGGCGCCATCAAGATCGCCAGCAACGAGACCGTCGACGGACCGCTGCCCAGCGTCCGCGAAGCCATCGTCAAAGCGATGGACAACATCAACCGCTACCCGGACAACGGCTACGCGGCGCTGCGTGAACGACTGGCGGCCTACGTCGGGTTCGCGCCCAACCAGATCTCGGTGGGCTGCGGGTCGGTGAGCCTGTGCCAGCAGCTCGTCCAGATCACCGCCTCGGTCGGCGACGAGGTGCTGTTCGCGTGGCGCAGCTTCGAGATCTACCCACTGCAGGTCCGCACCGCCGGCGCGACGCCCGTGCCCGTCCCGCTGACGGACTACACGCACGATCTGGACGCCATGCTGGCCGCGATCACCGACCGCACGCGACTGATCTTCGTCTGCAACCCCAACAACCCCACCTCGACGGTCGTCGACCCGGTCAAGCTGGCCGAGTTCGTCGCCAAGGTCCCGCCGCACATCCTGGTGGTCCTGGACGAGGCGTACGTCGAGTACATCCGCGACGGCCTCCTGCCGGACAGTCTGGCGCTGGTGCGCAAGCACCCCAACGTCGTCGTCCTGCGCACCTTCTCGAAGGCCTACGGCCTGGCCGGACTGCGGATTGGCTACGCCGTCGCACACGAGGACATCGTCACCGCGCTGGGCAAGGTGTACGTGCCGTTCACGGCGACCAGCGTCAGCCAGGCCGCGGCCATCGCCTGCCTGGACGCCGCCGACGAACTGCTGGCGCGCACCGACGCGGTGGTGGCCGAGCGGGCCCGGGTCAGCGCCGCCCTGCGCGACGCAGGGTTCGAGCTGCCCGACTCGCAGGCCAACTTCGTCTGGCTGCCGTTGAGCCCGGAAGACACCGCCGACTTCGTCGACGCGGCCGCCGACAACAAGCTGCTGGTGCGGCCCTACGGCGGGGAAGGCGTGCGCGTCACCGTCACGGTGCCGCACGAGAACGACCTGTTCCTCGACTTCGCGGTCAGGTGGCGCGGCGGCGGCCGGTGAAGCCGATCAGCTGATCCAGTGCACTCGCATCAGCCGGTACCTCGACGGGGTCGTCGAACCCGACGGCCGCGCGCGCCGCGGGACTGATCACAGCCCTGGTCATGACGAGGACGTACTCGGCCAGGTCCTCCGGGGCGTCCACGTCGCGGCCGACGGCCGTTGCGTAGTCCCAGGCATGGACGAGGAATTCGAGAGGCAGGATGCCGGCGATCTGCGCGGCGGGCATCTCCCCCGGCCCCGCCGCGACGGTGCCCTCCAGCCCCCTGCTGCGCCACGCGGCCAGAGCAGGCCGGGCTGCGGCGGTGACCTGGTCGACGATCGGCGCCGCGGCGTCACGCTCGGGCAGCTGCGCGCCGGCGATCCCGCCGATGACCGTGATCGAGTTCATCAGGTGATCGGTGAGGGCCGCCACATCGAACTCGGTGCACGGCGTCTGCCGCGCCGCATCGTCAGGCCCGAGACCGGCCAACACCCGCTCGAGCACGTCCAGACTGGCCTCGCCGGCCTCGATCACATCGGACGGAATCGTCATGGGCGAGACGCTACGCCCAGGTTGACCGGCTAGCCTGCCGATCATGGGTGAAACCTCGGGAAGCTTCGAATCGCTCTCCATTGAGACCAAGGACCACGTCGCACAGGTGACGCTGCTCGGGCCGGGCAAGGGCAATGCCATGGGTCCGGCCTTCTGGGCCGAGCTGCCGGTGGCCTTCGCCGCCCTGGACGCCGACCCCGACGTGCGGGCCATCGTGCTCACCGGGTCGGGCCGCAACTTCAGCTATGGACTGGATCTGCCCGCGATGGGCGGCATGCTGGCACCCATGCTCGGGGGCGGGCTGGCCAAGGAACGCGCCGACTTCCACACCGCGCTGCGGGCCATGCAGCAGGCGATCACCGCGGTCGCCGACTGCCGCACCCCCACCATCGCCTCGATCCAGGGCTGGTGCATCGGCGGCGGTGTCGACCTGATCTCGGCGGTGGACATCCGCTACGCGAGCGCCGATGCCAAGTTCTCGGTGCGCGAAGTGAAGTTGGCCATCGTCGCCGACGTGGGCTCGCTGGCCCGGTTGCCGCTCATCCTGAACGACGGTCATCTGCGTGAATTGGCGTTGACGGGCAAGGACTTCGACGCTGCCCGCGCCGAGAAGATCGGCCTGGTGAACGACGTCTACGCCGACGCCGACGCGTCGCTCGCTGCCGCGCACGAGACCGCACGTGAGATCGCCGCGAACCCGCCGCTGACGGTGCGCGGTGTCAAAGACGTACTGGATGAGCAACGCACGGAACGGGTTTCGGCCAGCCTGCGGTACGTCGCGGCCTGGAACTCGGCGTTCATCGCGTCGAAGGATCTGAGCGAAGGCATCACCGCGATGTTCGAGAAGCGCGCGCCGGAGTTCAAGGGCGAGTAAGGGCGAATCACCTTGAGCCTCAACTACATCGAAGCGATCGTAGTCGGCGCGTTCCAGGGTGTCACCGAGCTGTTCCCGGTGTCGAGCCTGGGCCACTCGATCCTGGTTCCGGCTCTGGTCGGTGGGCAATGGGCCCAGGATCTGAGCATGACGGCCGAGAAGTCGCCGTACCTCGCGTTCCTGGTGGCCGTGCACGTCGCGACGGCGCTGGCGCTGCTGGTGTTCTTCTGGCGGGACTGGGTGGCGGTCGCCGGCGGTTTGGTGACGTCGATCAAGAACCGGAAGATCACCACCTCCGCTGAGCGCCTGGCATGGCTGCTGATCCTGGCGACCATCCCGGTCGGTATCGCCGGGCTGGCGCTAGATCACGCGCTGCGCACGTCGCTGGGCAAGCCGATTCCGGCTGCAGCCTTCCTGGCGATCAACGGCGTCGTTCTCTTTGTGGGCGAACGGCTTCGGCATCGAACCGCGTCGGCCGTGCCCGCCGCCGTGCATTCGGAAGGCCTCAACAACTCCGACGAGCGGTTGGCCCGGCTCCCGATCCCGGAGGCCATGGGCATCGGTGCGGCCCAGATTCTGGCGCTGCTGCCCGGTATCAGCCGATCCGGCGCCACCATGGTCGCCGGCGTGCTGCGCGGTTTGTCGCATGAGGACGCCGCACGGTTCTCGTTCCTCTTGGCGACACCGGTGATCCTGGCCGCGGGGGCGCTGAAGATTCCGGAGCTGTTCGGACCGGCCGGCGACGGCATCGGCGGCCAGGTGCTGGCCGGCAGCGCGGCCGCCTTCGTCGCGGCATATCTGTCGGTGCGGTTCCTGGTGAAGTACTTCGAGACGCGCACGCTCACGCCGTTCGCCATCTACTGCGTGGTGGCCGGGCTCGGCAGTCTGGCGTGGCTGACGCTGCACTGAGCGCGGTCGCGTTCCCCACCTGAAGACGAATTGCCCTGGGCTGTAACCCGGCTGCCTATCTGTCAGTGGCAGCCAGCCCATGGCAACTCGTCTCGAGGGGAAAGAGAACCTCAGTGCCCCAACTCAATCGCGCGTGCGTCGTCACCATCGTGTTCGCGGGAACCGCTTTTCTCGGCGCCTGCTCCAGTGTCGACGCCGCGAAGCCGACGTCCACCCTCCGTACCACCACCGCGCCTGCGCCCGCGAAGCTGACGAGCGCGGACTTCATGGCCGTATGTCAGGGCGCAACACAATCACGCGCCGCCAGCTACCGCCCGGATACCAAGTTCCACAAGACGATTCTCTTCACTCCGCTGGGCCACGACCTTGTCGAGGACACCAGCACGTTGCCGTCCGACTGGACGGTGCAATTCGATGCGGACCGCAACACCTATGCCGCCATCGACACCGTGGTCTGCGTGGAAACCAAAACCGAGCAATCCGTCAAGGAATGCACTGGCTACCAGGACAACGGGCACTCGACCGCCAACAAGGTCGACCTTCGGACCACCGTCTACGCCGTCTCGGTCCGAGCGGCCGCGACCGGGACAGAGCTCGGCAGCACCGAGTTGTCCGATTCGGACACCACCTGCCCGATGTTCATGTCTTTCGATGACGACACGCAGACCAAGACGTACAACGTGCCGCCACCCAAAGACGACCTGATCGCCTTCGTGAAGCCCTTCGTCCAGCCCTGAATTCTCCTGCAGCACAATCGGAGTACTCGCATGCCCAAAATCAGCCGGGCGGCCGTCGGCGCTGCCATGGGTGCCCTCATCACTTCGTCAGCGGTCCTGGCGGGCCCGGCCGAGGCCGTCGGCGGTCCCGGCGGCTTCGGCAACGCACAAGACACCATCAATGCGCTTCAGGCGCAAGGGTTCACCGTGCTGCTCAATGGCGCCGCGGTCTATCCCCTTTCCGGATGCAAGGTCCTCGGCATCGAGGGGCTGCGCAACGACAACGTCGATTCCGCGGGCGCCATTATCGACCGGACGAAGATGACCGTTGCGTGGGTGGACATCTCGTGTAAGGGCGGCTAGGAGCGTGGGTCGGTAACGGCTCGGGTGGGGTGTAGCGCGAGCGTGCGGTCAGATCGCAAATTCGTGGGCAGAGGCGCTCTGGTTGCACCGTCGGATCGCCAAGTGCTGGGCACTTGACAAGCAAATGTCTTGTGGACGTTGACTGTGCACTGCCGTAGAAAAGTACGAGTACCCAACTGCGTAGACGCACAGTCATCCGCAAAAATCGATGAGGACCCCATCCTTATTACCGACCCGCGTCCCTAATTCACCGACCCGTGCAGGTTCTTCGCCGTGGGGCTGGTCTCGACGGTGGCGGGGTCCGGATAGGTGCCGAGCACCCGATCGGAGGTGCCCGACGTCGTGACCGAGAACCAGTAGTGCTCGTTCTTGAAATGGTGCAGGCGATGATTGCGCCACACCGCCTTGTAGAAGCGATGGCGCGGCTTGTAGTCGGTGTGGACGAGGTAGTGCGTCCACTCATAGCCCATCAGGATCAGCGATTCGACCACGATGAACGACAGCGTGGCCGAAACCGGCGCACCCACCAGGGCGCCGATGCCCAGCGGCAACGCCACGATCGCCGCGATCAGCCACGGCAGCGTCGGGGTCGGGATGAACACCAGGTCGATCTCGCGGGGATTCGCGTGGTGCCGTCGATGGTCGCGGGCGACGAGGGTGTCCACTGTTACGCGGCCGAGTTTCCGAGGTCGCCAGTGCAGGATGAAGACGTGAATCACCCACTCCACGAACGGGAACAGCAGCGCGAGTACCAGGGGCGCCCACAGGTCGCGTAGCGCCAGGCCGCCGACGGCGATCCGCGCTGCGACCGCCCCGACCACGAGCGTCAGGATCATCCACGGCGTCGGATGACGCCAGAACTCGCGGGCCGCCTGGCCGAGGGTCACGCCCCGGGTACCGGTGATCGTCACTGCGCCTCCATCTGGTCGAGAAATTCGGTGAGCACCGTCGTGGCGCCGCCGAGCACGGTCGACGCGGCTCGGCGCGCTTTCAGCGCGGAGCCCGACGTCACCGCCTCGGCGAGCTTGCGGTACCCGGCCGCGGGTTCGGCGGCGGCCACGGCGTCGGCGACGACCGCGAGCATCGGTTCGTACACCCGGCGCATCCCGTTGAAGATCAGCGTCATCGCGATCGAATTCGCCCCGGTGACAAGGCAATCCCAGAAATCAAGGGCGGCCAGCTGTTGCGTCGGCCCGCTCTGCGCGCGCTCGATGTCGGCGAGGGCCCGCGCCAGTGGTTCGGCGAGACCGCTCCCCGACCGCGCCGCCGCCCGTTCGGCGATCCACGGGCCGAGGTACTCCCGCACCTCCAGGACGCTGCGCACCACCGACGGGTTCACCATCGCCCCGTCGGGCGCCTCCACCAGCAGGTAGGGCAGTAGATCAAGGCCGCCTGTGCGGGTGATGTCGTTGACGACGGCGCCGTCACCCTGCCGGACATCGAGATGCCCGGACGCCACCAGCCGCTGGATCGCCTCACGCACCACGGGCCGCGAAACGCCCAGCACCTCGGCCAGCTTGCGTTCACTCGGCAGGCGCGAGCCCGGCGGCTGGGCGCCCGCGACGAGCTGCTTGAGCAGCTGGTCGTGCACCTCGTCCGCTGCCGAGCGCCGCTTGATCGACGTCAACTCCATGACGACGACAGTAACCCGCCAAAGGTAAGAGGTCTAGTGGTCTTACCAATTAAAGCGACGTCGTCGACGCAGGCGTGATCTCGATGTAGGCCATCGGAATATCGAACGCGGAGCTGCTCTTGTCGAGCGTCCGCTCGAACAGCTTCATGGCCGGCGACCAGTTGGCGGCGATCACTGCGTCGGCGTGCGCATGCTCGGCCTCCGGCAGGATGCGGGCGATGCCGGCCGCCGGTTGTCCCGTCGGCTTGCCCCGAAGATTGCACGGCACCACCACCACGCGCGGATCGTTGCGCAGCCGCTTCACCTTCCCCGTTGACGCGTCCGTGCGGATGTACAACTTCCCTTCGGCCACACCGTGATTGATCGGGCTGGGCATGGCCTCACCGGACCGCTTGAACGTGACCAGCACGATCTGCCGCGCTTGGTCGAAGCCCGAAAAATCAGCGGCGGTCGGCTCCCCGATATCGAAGGCCTCCCGGTGGCGCAGTTTGTCCATGCCCCGAAACATCAACTTGCTCATGGCCGAAACCGCGTTACTGGGCATCTTCTCGTCCGATCACTCTGACAACAACCAGGTCTTCACAGCCCAGTCGGTTACCGCGCCGCCGACGACGAACGGGTCAGCCGCCGCGAACCGCTCGGCGGCGTCCTTGTCGGTGAACACGGCCAGTGCCCCGAACTCCCCCGGCGCGGCGTCCTGCACCGGACCGAGCATGAGCAGGACTCCCGGCTGTTCCTTCCGGAACCGATCGGCGTGCGCCTGGTGCGCCGGAAACAGCTCGGGCACCTTCGCGCGTGCCTGCTCCGTCGACGAATAGACCAGCAGGTAGCGCGGCAGCCACTGAGCCGTCATAACCGCAGCCTAATCCGGACATTGAATTCATCGTGGGCCCAACGGTCGAACCCCGACGCCGACGCAAATAAAGTCTGCGGCGTGACTGCTTCCGTGACTTCCCTCAACGCGATCACCGATGCCACCCGTGCGGCCGTCTCCGACAATCCCGCCGCGGCCGCCGTGGTGTTCAAGGCCTCGGCGCAGCCGGAAGGCACCGTCGGCAGCGAGATCACGCTCGGCAAGTACCAGGTACACGTCGACGAGCCGCCGGCACTCGGCGGGCAGAACACGGCACCCAACCCGGTCGAGTACTACCTGGCATCGCTGCTGTCGTGCCAGGTGGTGACCTACCGGTTCTGGGCCGAGCGGCTCGGCATCCAGGTCGACTCCCTCAGCGCCAGCGCCGAAGGCGACCTCGATGTGCGCGGCTTCTTCGGGCTGGACGACAACGTCCGACCCGGCTTTCAGCAGATCCGGGTGACCGTCAACGTCTCGGGCCCGGAGACCGCCGAGCGGTACCGCGAACTGCAGGACGCGGTGGATGCGCACTGCCCGGTGCTGGATCTGACGACCGCCGCGACCCCGGTGCACACGCAGCTGACCATCGGATGACTACCTGAGGGCAGCACCTGTCGTCGCGCCCAGGCGCGTGGCGTCCGGTGTTGTGCCGGTCCACCCGCGGTAGGCGCGGTAGAAGGAACTGGTGTCCTTGTAGCCGACCAGCAGTGCGATCTGGGCCACGCTGGTATCGCCGGTAGTGAGGTAATGGTGGGCAAGGCTTTCCCGAGTTCGGCGCAGTAGCCGCCGATCGCATTGTCAATAGCTACGCCGCGTTCATCGGGGATATGACCAGGGCCGCAATGCTCGCTTACCGCATTGATGATGACGTCCATCCGAGCATCACTCTGCTCGATCGTGGGATTGTTGGCGCTGCGCAGGGCCTCAAGAAGTGCCGGCGCTCGGCGTCCAAGCTCTTCTTCAATCACGACGCGGTGCGCGGGTTCAACCGCGTCAAGAACGTTGGTCATCTGCGCCAGTCTGATTTCTCGTGATTTAGTCCCACAACACCGACGCATGCAAGAACAGTCCCCAGCTAAACGCCGCACCGTAATCGCGCCCTTCCCATTCGAATTCGCGGCCTTCGTGCGCGGGGAGGATCTTGTCGAAAAAAGGCCTCCTATCAGTGCTGCTTGCTGGACCAAAAGCTTCAGCGAATTCTGATAAGTCCATACTCCACGGCTGCTGTTCCCCGCGGAGACGCAGCCTTCTGCGCCTTCCCTCTGGCTCGGCGATACTCCGCCGACTCGAGTCCACCGTCGTCGTCGGAGGTAGCAGTGAAGACGAAGTCGGGCCACAACACACTGCGGTAGGTCAATGATCGGGTATCAGGGTCCCCTGCATCTCCGACGAGATGTTTGAGGCGCTCGAATCTGGTCGATTCGTCGTCGAACAGGCCAGCGATGCGCTGATGGATGTCTTCAGCATCATCGAAGGACAGCCCCTCGCTGGTGCCGTTCACCCCGGGGACGCGAGAGCTGCGCAGCTCGACTGCGCCGACGTTCGCCTGCTTGGCGGCGGCGATCCACGCGGTCTCGGCCGCGTGCCACGAGCCGTCGCGGGCGACGAGTGCAGCGGCAGCCGAACCGGGGATCAGCTGCACGTGCCCACCCATCCGCGCGTAACGCAGCGCGTCTGCGTCATCCATTACAGGCTCGGGCGGGAGCTGCACCGGCGGCGCAGGAGGCGGTGCGATCCCGAGGCCCAGCGGGTCGTAGTCGCGGGGTCGGGCTGATGCAGTTGTGCGTTGAGCTTCGCCATCTCCACGTCGTGCCGCCACGCCTCGTCCGCCTGCGCGTACCCGGTCTTGGCTTCGTCGGCGGCGGCGCCTGTCTTCAACGCGGGCAGGACGATCAGGCCGCCGATGACGCCACCGACCACCAGCCCGGCCACGCCACCGAAGGCGTAGCCCAGGGCGATGGTGCCCAGGCCGATGCCGAACCAGCCGATGCTGCGCTCGCTGCGCTTGTCTGCGCGGTACGCCCCGGCCCGGGCGGTGCCCGGCTGCAGCGTTTGGCTGCGGTCGCTCTTGTCGCGGTTCGCCATTACGGCGATCACTCCCATCGCGATGAGACCCACGCCTAGGAAGTGCCACAACGACAGGTCGGGCAGCTTCTCCGCGAATCCCGCCACGCCGGTTTTCGGCGGCTCGGGTGGGCACGTCACCGCGAGGGTGGCGGGATCGGCGACGCACGGATCAGCGGCGGCTGGCCCCGCGGTGCCACACACCACCGCCGCGAAAGTAGCGACGGCAGCGAGCCGAAGAATGTTTGCTGTAGTGCTCATGCCTCCAGCTGTACAGCACGTTTGCACGTTGCGCAAGGAGCGCGCTGAAGGTTGCTTCAGCGTGTCCCGCGACTCATTCTCTGAAACAGAGAGTAGAGACAGCATGCTGACGTCGATGCATGTCACAGCAGCATTCTCTGTTTCAGAGAATGGTGCCGAGTCGCCTCCGGTGAATCCGAGGGTGCACCTTGCGCACCGTGCGAACGTGAGGTACGAATGACATTACTCTAGATGGGCTATTAACTTTGCTACACAACGTGTAGTTGAGAGAAGGCACGATGACCGACAACGGCGAGTACACGGGGCCGGCGCAGCACCCGCACCGCGGGCTCTTCGCGCGCCTGCGTGATTGGTGGCTGATGCGGAAAGTGGGCCGGCGATGAGCACCGCCGCGATGGTGCGGGCGGTGCAGGACCAGGCGCTGGCCGACGGGCACACCGCCGCGACGGTCGCGGTGTACGGCGGGTTGGTACGGACGATGTCGCACTTGCTTGGCGGTGATGCGGACCTCGACCATCTTCCCGAGGACGCCGTGCTGCAAGCCGGGATCGCAGAGGTGCCGACCGACACGGTGGCCTACATGGCCGAGTGGCTCCTCCGGAACGCGGAGTGAATCACGAACGCCGCGGACGTGCTGGACCAGCTGGACGAACTCGAGGATGCCTTCCCCGTGATCCCGGCCGGCGCCGAGGCGTACCGCCGCGCGGCCGAGGAGCTGGTGCTCGCTGCCGGCCACTGCTGCGCGGCGGTGAGCTGGGGCGGCACAGAGGCGGTCTTCGAGTTCGTGCGCCTCTACACCGAATGCGATCCCGACCTCCACGCGCTCATCGCGCGCGACGCGGTGGCCACCGCTGCGTTGCGACAGCTGTCCGACGACGAGCTCCGCGGCGTGCGCGGGTGGGTGCGCGAGAACTGGGTCGAGATCGACCAGCTGGCGACGCAGGCTGCTGCCTGATCTCATTCCCCGCGTGACGGGGCTGCTTACTGCTGAGGGTCCAGGCGATGGCGGCGGACTCGATCGCCTGATGTTCAACCCAGTCCGAGGTGCTCGCGAACGACCGCGATGTCCCGCGTTCGGTCACGCACGATCCGCCGCGATCTCACGGTGAAGGCAGCCTTCTCGATCACGACGAGACGCAGCCCGCGCTCGAGGATCAGGGCGCGCTTGCGTGCGTCGTAGATGCGGCGCTGCTGGCCGCGGTCGACCCCGGAGACGGTCTGGCGCCGGTCGAACAACTCCACCGCTTCCGAGTGCTGCTCCTCCTGGAACTCCACAACGAGACCCAGATCGGGCCAGTACCCGTCGACGGGGAGTGTCGACCCGCGGGGTCGCTTGGCGGACGGGTCTCCCCGCAGCCAATCGAACCTCGCCTGCCGGACGCCGGGCGCGCCGATAACTGCGTCGCACAGGTCGAGAACGTAGTACTCGTCTGAGTCCGCGCGGCTCACCCAACCTCAAACCCCCACTTGATCGCACGGGCGAGACTCGGCGAGTAGTACGCGCGGTCGGCCGTCTCCTTGAACCTCAACGAGCCGGGGTGTTCCGGGAACAGCAGGTACGTAGTGTCCGGCTTGACGGTCCGCGGCTTCACGAACGGCCACGCAAGGCGGCGCGCGTCGAGATACCGCGCCGTGAGCACCTTCTCCGCGTCGGCGCCGAGTCCGATGATGAGCCGCGGCCCGACGACGTCCAACTCCTCGTGGAGGAAGTGTCGGCAGTTGTCGATCTCGTACGAATGCGATTTCCGATCGTTGACGGGGTGACAGTGCACCACGTTCGTGATGAACAGCTCGCTCTTCTTACGGTCCGCGCGCTCCAACGCATCGTCGATGTAGCCACCGCTGCCCCCGGTGAACGGGATGCCTGACTCCATGCACTTGCGGCACAGGCTCTGACCGACGATCGCCACCGGGGCATCCGCCGCTCCGTACCCAGGAGCTGAAGCGGTCACCTTCGGCTCGTTCATCCCCGGACACTTGCGGCACTCGCTGATGCGGGCGGCGATGAGGTTCAGCTGTTGTCGTCGGTTATCGCGTGCCATCGCGGGATCGTCTCATTGGCTGCCGACAACCCACAGCCGAATCACAGGTGCAGTGGTTGTTCCCGCCTTTGGGGCACGTGCGATCAGCCGCGGCGGGCAAGTAGGGTTACCTCCCGTTGAGGCTCAACTGCCAGACGGCGCGGCCCCACCCGCAGTCACCGTGATCGCGCCGTTCGCCGTCATCTGCTCCAACACTTTCACCGCGCTCAGGTTGGCACTCGCCTCCCGATCTCCGGACTTCGCGTATGCGCACTGTTTGTCCTGAGACAGCAACTTCGCCTTCCGACCGGTGAACGACACTCCGCCCTCCGTCCCGGTCTCGATCGGACCCAGCTCCCACGCTCCCCCGGTACAGCTCACGCCGCCGAAGATGATTATGTGCGCCCCGGTGGCCGATCCCCCCGCTGCGAGTGCCTGTGCGTCAGATTCCAGATGCGAGTCACCCTCAGGTTCCATGAGCACCTCGCGGATCGTGTACTTCGTCTGGTAGCCGCGCGCCGCCCAGCCAGTTGGAATGACGAGCCCGAGTGATCCATCGTTCAGCTGGAACATCTGCTGCGCCGCCGCGGTAGGCGACGACGAGGTTGACGACGTGTCACCACAGCCCGCCGCCAGCACCCCCGACGCGGCGAGTACAGCGGCGATCACTGACGGCTTCATCTCGGCTCCCCGGGTTGCTTCACAGCCCGCGGACGCGGACACTCCGCCGAACCGTATGTGGCCGGTGGCCCTTCACACCATCGTCCGATCGGCGGACACCGGCTATCTGACGCGCTTACGCCAGATTCACCCCAGCGCGTCGGTGACCCGTGCGACGCTTTCGCGCATGACGCACACCGCCGCGCAGTTGCAGGCCCTTACCGCCCGCTGCGAGCAGTTCCGTGGCGAGGAGGCCCCGGAAGGCTACCCGAACAGCTTGGCCCTCTGCATCGTCGACAGCGTGCAGTCGACGGGCGTGCGATACCCGAGCGTCAAGCAGGTGGTCGCGCGCTACAAGGCGTACCGCCGCGATCGGAACGGCGACCCGAGCACCGACGGCATCCCGGAGCTCCTCCAGACGTTCGACGACTGCGACGGCCCGGCCGGCTGGGCCGAGAAGATCGGCAACGGGCACCGCACCAGCACCCGCGCAGGGGCACCACTCAAGTCTGTTGCGATCCAGCAGGTGGCCCAGGCGCTCGACGGGTTCGGCATCTACACGACTCAGGATCTGCGCGACCGCGCCGACGACGAGGCTTACTTCGCCGAGGTGCGCAGGGCCTGGTGTCGGGTGGTCGGTCAGAGGTCCGGGATCACGTGGAGGTACGCCGGGATGCTGGCCGGGGTGGACGGGGTGAAACCGGACCGGATGATCTGTCGGTTCGTCACGCAGTCGCTAGACCCGGGGCAGCGGCGCCGCAGCGTCGACACCGAGTTCGCCTACGGCATCGTGATGGCCGCGGCCGGGGAGCTGGGCATGACGGCGTTCGCGCTGGATCACGCGATCTGGCAGTACCAGCGGGGCCGGCGGTAAGCCAATTCCGTAGGCGCACATGGTGGCCCGCCGCCTTGAGGTGAGCTGGTTGTCGTACCCCGCTGTCAGTATCTGCTCGTGTTCCCGATCGCCGACAGCCCGTACGCGCAACACGTCGCGCTGTGGGTTGCAGGCGGGGATCAGACCGCGTTCACCGACGCGTTGGCCGCGCACGAGACGGCCTCGTGGACAGGAGGGTGCACCGGTTACGTCGACGAGTCCATGGCGACGTTCGACCACCAGGAGCACTGGATCGCGCGTTGCCTTGCGCGCCAAGGACATAACGTCATCGCCCTGCCGTCGCGTCCGCTCGCCGGCCTGCGCTCCCCCGACGCCGCCGTGAGCGGGCTGCTGACCGAGTTCAAGACCTACACGGGTCTGGATCCGCGGCAGCTGCTGATCAGGGTCGGCCAAGCGCGTCCGCAAGCCGACCGCGTGGTGGTCGGGGTTGAGGCGCAGTGGGGTATCACGTTGGTACGTGAGGTGTTCGCGGTGGCCATCGATTCGGCTCGCCGACGCACCATGCGGGCGGTGATGTTCATCGGAGCCGACTTCCAGCTCGAGTGGGGCGACTGGAACCCATGCTTCACGGATTCCGTGGATACCACTCACCCGACGGCCAAGGGCGGGTCGGGGGCGGCTCCCGACCATGTGCTCTGCCGGCCGAGCCGGCGAGTTGTCCAGTCTCCCACCGCATCACCGACGTGAAAGGGATGGTCACCACGATGGATCTTCTGCGGCGCAACTACGACCTGGTCGCCACCGTCGGTACCGGGGCCACCTTCGTGACGCTCGGCGCTCCATGGTGGCTGTGGTCCGCGTACGGCGTCATGGTGACGTTCCAGATCGGCAACCGTGTCGTTCGCGGTTGGTCGCGCTGAACCGTTCACCTCGGTGGTGTCACCCCAGCCTCGTACGATTTCTACCCATGCACGCGCTGTTCTCGGCCGGCGGCCTACCGCTCATGCCGTAGCCCCGCCCCGCGGCGATCTGCGGACTCGGTGGGGCTGCCCGTCTGAGGAGGACCGCCGTGTGCCGTACCGATGCCCACACGCCCTACCGTGTCCGCGTAGCCCGCCGCGAGATCGCGGTGCGCGCCGTCCACCGCTGCGTGGGCGGTGTGTGCGACTTGCCCGCCCTCGATCCCGACTGGTCGATCGGGCGTATCGGCCGCTGCTACCACGATTTCGTCTACACCGGCACCAACGTCTGCTCGTGCTGGATGTGCCACTGGCACTCGCGTCCGGAGGTGCGCCGAGCGGCGGTGCGAGCTGAGCTTCGGGCTGTGGCCCGTGAGTGGAACGCCGCCAAGGTGGAAGCGTGAAGACGTTACAGACTGGACAGCTCGGCTGGGAGGAGCAGCTGGCCGTATTTCTGCTCTGCTATCTGCACCAGCTCATCCATCGACCCGACCCCGGTAAGCAGGATCGCCGGCCGCCACGGCTCCGCGTGCTTCCACAGCACAGCCATGCCGGTTTCCGGGATGAAGTACGCCATGGCACCGAAGGTGTCGTCGCGGCCGGGGACGCCGATCCTCGTGCTCTGGGATGGGTCTCCGCCGGGTGGGACCTGAAACACCAGCCCCTGCTCGCCGTTCGGTCCGGTGGTGAACTCGCCTTCCGTGTACCACGGCCCTGACCCCGCCGGATCGCTGTGAAACCGGAATGGTTGGGTCGCATCGCCGCTCGCGCGGGTCGTGTACCCGCCGACGCTTGGGATGTCATCGAACAGCACGATCGTCATCATCGTGGAGACCAGCCGCTGCTCCGGTGGAAAGCCGGGCAGCGCCGCGTACTGGTGCTGGAACGCCCGGAATGCGTCGGCGTCACCGATCCAGAGCCGACTCAGGTTCGAGCTGTCCTCGACTTCACCTCCGGTGATCCGCCACAGCTGCGGGTCGAGTGCGCGCTTGGCGATCAGGAACGACTTGGAGACCTTCATCGCGTCGTGTTCGGCGCTGTACTTGCGGAGTTCCTCCACGATCTCGGTCAAGGGTCTGCCCCGGAGTCCGGTCACGTACCGGATCGCGGTCGCCGGGTTGTCGCCGGCCGCTGCAACGGCGATGTCGTCGTCGACGATCACGATCTTGAGGCACGGGTGGGTGGGCGGGTTCACACGGTCGTCGCAACACTCATGAATGTGAGGGGTTGCGGCGATCGTGTCGTTTTCGGGGGAACGTTCTCGGCGTGATGATCAGCTAGCAAAGCTGATCGACGAGGGCGTGTCGGTGCGGGAAGCGGCGCAGGCATTGAGGTTGTCGGAGCCACGGGTGTATGCGATCTTGCGGGCGATGGGGCAGCCGCTGGGTCCACTGAGACCGGGCATGTGTGGCGTTGATCCGGTTCAGGTGGCCGATGTGTTCATCAAGACCGGCTCGGTGAACGCGGCCGCCAAGGCGGTCGGTCGGGCGCATTCCACAGTTCGGAAGGTGCTCGTTGATCAGGGCTTGATCGAGCCCGAGCGGCAGCGGCGGGGTAAGTCCGCTGCGCGGGCTCGGTTCTTTGCACTGCTCAATGAAGGTTGGTCTGTCACGCGGGCGGCCCGTGAGGTTGAGGTCCATGTCAAGACAGGCCAGCGTTGGCGGTACGGGGACCGGCGAGTCGGCAACACGCGGGTGCATCCCGATGGCACGGTCAGCGATGCCGCCACCGGCAGGCGGTACACACGACCGGTGAAAACCCGTGCAGCCCATATTGAAACCACATCTGATGACGAGTCGGCTAGCAGGTATTTGCAGCTTGCTGATCGGCTGGCGATCGCTGATGGACTGGCCGCCGGGCTGGCCCGCACCGCGATCGCCGACATGATCGGCCGGCATAAGTCCACGGTGTCCCGCGAAATCACCGAGCGCAGTATCGAGGGCCTGTATCTGCCGTATCAGGCCGATGCGGCGGCCGCAGTGGCCCGGTCACGGCCGAAAGAGTCCAAACTGGTCACCAACCAGAGGCTGCGGGAACAGGTCGAACAGGGGCTGGATCAGCGGTGGTCCCCGGAAGAGATTTCGCATCGCCTGGTCAAGGACTTTCCAGACGACGAGAGCATGCGGGTGAGCCACGAAACGATCTATCAAGCCCTGTATTTTCAGGCCCGTGGTGGGCTGAAAAAGGAAGTGGCTCAAGCACTTCGGTCCGGCCGCACCACACGCAAACCGCAACGCAAACCCGGCGAACGCTACCAGCGGTTCGTCGACCCGATGCTCATGATCGCCGACCGGCCCGACATCGAGGATCGGGCGGTACCCGGGCACTGGGAGGGCGACCTGATCATGGGTGAACTCAACAAGACCGCGATCGGCACCCTGGTCGAACGCACCACCCGCTACACGATGCTGGTGCACCTGCCCGGCAGCCATGACGCTGAAACGGTTCGCGACGGGCTGATCGCCACCATGATGACCCTGCCCGAGCATCTGCGGGGATCGCTGACCTGGGACCAAGGCGCCGAGATGGCCGGACACAAGGGATTCACCACAGCCACCGACATGCAGGTCTACTTCTGTGGTTCCCCCGAGATCGTGGAGGGTTCCTTATGCCGCTTCCGGCGTGATGTTGGATTCCCTGATCTCGTAGTTGA
>NZ_JBJIAK010000050.1:0-40613 GCF_045310915.1 Mycobacterium sp. SMC-17
CGACAAGCCACACCTCACCCGGAGGTTCTCCCCACATCAAGCCAACACGCCCGCTACCAACGTCATGGCCGAGTACAGCTAGACCCACCAATCACTGGTCCACACCGCCCGTGCAGCCCCACACCACGGGCGCTCCAGTCGTCAGGGGCGGCGCGTCCACCACCGGCCCGCCCCTGGCGACAACCTCGGCTTCGACGAAAGGACAGCACCGAAAATGACCAGCACTGAACGTCTTTGGATGACGCGTGAGGCCCATACGCGGCTGCAGGCCGAACTGACCGTGCTGCGTTCACGACCGGGTATCGAAGTTCGTGGCGACGTCATGGACACCGACGACAACCTCGTCGAGAATTACTTGGCGCGACAAGCGCGCATGCGTCAGATTCAAGATCTGCTGTCCAATGCCGTGGTCGGTGAAGACCCGCCCGACGACGGGATCGCTGAACCGGGAATGGTCCTGACCGTTCGCTACGACGACACCGGGGACATCGAGACGTTTCTGCTCGGTGTACGCGGTGCCGAGGACCCCGATGTCGATGTGTATTCCATGCAATCACCGCTGGGCAGCGCGGTCGCCGGCGCACATGTCGGCGAGCAACGCACCTACCCCATCCCCAGCGGGGCCAGCGTGCCCATCACGCTACTCAAGGCGGTCCCTTACGGAATGCATGCCCCGAACTCGACATCCGGCGACACCTAAAGAACTTGAAATGTCCTACCGCGCAACCGGTCTCGCGACGAATGGAAATGACATGGCCACCACGACACGAGTCTGGATCTCCCCACAAGCCTACGAACGGCTGCACCGCGAACTGGACACCCTGCGTTATCTTCACTCCGCCGGAACGGCCGACGAGAACATCGACGCGAACGCCGCAGCAGTGCGACGCGCGTGGGAGAAGCGGATTCAGCAGATTCATGACCTGCTGATCAATGCCGTCGTCGGCGAAGACCCACCCAACGACGGCATTGCCGAACCCGGGATGGTGGTCACCATCCGACACGACGCCACCGGGGACTTCGAGACGTTCCTACTCGGCGTACAGGGCGCCGAATACGCCGACATGCCCGTCCATTCCATCGAATCCCCGTTGGGCGCCGCCATTGCAGGCGCGTGCGCCGGGCAACGACGCACCTACCGACTGTCCAGCGGCATCCCGGTGACAGTCACGCTGGCCAAAGCCGTGCCCTACGGCCTCCACATCGCCGACCTGGACCAGTCCGCACCGCAGTGAGACCGCGTAACCGCACAACACTCTGAGCTGCGGAAATCACTCCGCTTGTATCGCTGAGTCTTATATGTACTTGCGTCTATATAGATAGCTGGGCATACTGACTTCATGGACGTCTTCGAAGCGGTCGCCGAACCGAACCGGCGCGCGCTGCTCGACGTACTCGCCGAGGGCGAACGCACCGCGGGCGAGCTGGTCGCCACGCTCCCGGGACTGACGCAACCGACGGTCTCCCGTCACCTCCGGGTGTTGCGGGAAGTCGGACTGGTCGAGGTCCGGCCCGATGCCCAACGACGCATCTACGCGCTGCGCGCCGACGGTCTGGTCGAGATGGACCAGTGGATCGACCGCTACCGCCGCTACTGGACCAACCATCTGGATGCCCTTGAGCGCCATCTGGATTCGACATTCGAGGAGGAACATGACAACCGATGAACTCGAGGGCGTCGTCACGGTCGACGGCGACCGCGCAACCCTGACATTCGAGCGGCGCCTGAAGCACCCCGTCGAGCGGGTGTGGGCCGCGATCACCGAGCCCGCGCATCGCGACATCTGGATGGGCAAGACCGTCATCGACGGACGAGAGGGCGGCTCGATCGAGACGGTCGCCTCGGGCCCGCCCGTGCCACCGGAAATGAAGCGCATGACGGGCCGCATCCTGGTCTGGGATCCGCCGCACGTGTTCGAGCATGAGTGGCACCAACAGATCGTCGAACCCGGCGTGGTCCGCTACGAACTCACCGCCGACGGCACCGGCACCCTGCTCCGGATGACCCATCGCGGCCTCGGAGTGCCCAACGCCAACGGATTCCGGCCTGGCACACAGGCTTTCCTCGACCGGCTGCAGGCGCTGCTCGACGGCACTCCCCTGCCCGGCTGGCTGGAGCGATACGCCGAGATCGCCGGGCACAGCCCGCTGGACGCCCCACCCGCAGGCCCCAAAACCCAGGAGTAATCGATGTCGGACAACACCTTTCACGACGCCCCGTCAGTGGTTGTGGCCTACCAGTCCGGGTTCGGGCACACCGCGTTCCTCACCGAGGCGGTCGCCGCCGGAGCCAAATCGGCCGGCGCGACCGTCACCATGATCCGGTTGGATGATCTCACCGAAGACGATTGGCAGACGCTGGACAGCGCGGACGCGATCATCTTCGGTACCGCCACCTACATGGGCAATGTATCGGCGGCATTCCAGACGTTCGCCGAGCAGACGGGCCGGCGCTGCCAGCAGGGCACGTGGCGCGACAAGGTCGCCGCCGGGTTCACCAACTCCGGGAGCAAGAGCGGTGACAAGCTCAATTCGCTTGTCTCGCTGGCGGTGTTCGCCGCCCAGCATCACATGCACTGGGTGAACCTCGGCCTGGGTCCGGGCTGGAATCACTCCACCGCAAGCGCGGACGAGCTGAACAGGCTGGGCTTCTGGCTCGGTGCCGCGGCAGCGACCGACGTCGACGCCAATCCCGACCAGGTACACCCGTCCGACGTGGCGACGTGCGAACACCTGGGCCGGCGCGTCGCCGAGGTCACCCGGCAACTGGTCGCCGGACGCGGTGTCGCACAGGCTGTTACGGAGCCCGTTACTGCAGGGGCCTGAGCCCCTCGAGCATCGTGGGTACCAACTCGGCGACGGTCGGATGGATGTGCACGGTGTGCGTCATGGTGGTGTACGGGGCTTTTGCGGCCATCAGATCGAGGATGCAGTGCACCACCTCGTCACCGCCGACACCGAGAATGGACGCGCCGAGAATCTGGTTGGTCTCGGCGTCGACCACGACCTTCATGAAGCCCTGCGTCTCCCCTTTTTCGACCGCGCGGCCGACGCGGGTCATCGGCCTCTTGCCCACCAACGCTTTTCGGCCCGACTCCCGAACCTGGGCCTCGGTCAGGCCGGCGCGCCCGAGCGGCGGATCGATGTACAGGGCATAGGTGGGGATGCGGTCGCTGACCCGGCGGGGTTCATTGTCGAGCAGGTTGGCGGCGACGATCTCGAAGTCGTTGTACGACGTATGAGTGAACGCGCCCTTGCCGTTGCAGTCGCCCATGGCCCAGATGTGGTCGACGGTGGTCCGCAGCTGATCGTCGACGGTGATGTATCCGCGCGAATCCGTCGCCACGCCGGCCTTTTCGAGACCCAGGTCGTCGGTGTTGGGCACCCGGCCGACCGCGACCAGCAGGTGTGAGCCCGATACGACGGCGCTGCCGGTGCTGACCGCCACCCCGTCACCGTCCTTGGCCACCCGAATGTCGCTGGCGCCCAGATGAACTGTGATGCCCTCATGTTCGAGGATGTCCTTGATGGCGGCGCAGACGTCGTCGTCTTCGCGCGAGGCGAGCCGCGGTCCCCGCTCGACCACCGTGACCTCGGCGCCGAACCGGCGGAACATCTGCGCAAACTCGAGGCCGATGTAACTGCCGCCGATGATCACCAGATGCTCTGGCACCGTGTCGAGTTCGAGGATGCCAACGTTCGTGAGGTAGTCGACGTCAGCCAGGCCGGGGATGTCCGGGGCCGTCGCGCGGCCGCCGGTGTTGAGGAAGATCTGCTTGCCGGTGATCTGCTGGTCACCGACCTGGAGAGTGTGTGGGTCGAGAAAGCGTGCGTGGCCGCGCAGCAGCGTGCAGCCGTCCATGCCCTCCAGCCAGCTTTCGACGCCCTCCCGGTCCGCGGTGACGATCCCGTCCTTGCGGCCCTTGACTTTTGCCATGTCGACGGTGACGTCGCCGGTGCCGATGCCGTATTCCGCACCGCGGCGGGCCAGGTGGGCGGCGTAGGCGCTGGCGACCAGCGTCTTGGTCGGGATACAGCCGTAGTTCACGCACGTGCCGCCGACGAGCTTGCGTTCGATGACGGCGACCGTCCGGCCGGCCTCGGTGAGTCGGCCCGCCAAGGGTGGTCCCGCTTGCCCCGCGCCAACGATCACGGCGTCGAACGCGGTGGCCTCAGACGACGACATACGGACCGATGGCACTCAGTGCGACGGCCGCAATCGCGAAGCCACCACCGACCGCGAGGACGTCCTCGGCGAGCGCGACCGGCAGGTCGTGTCCGCCGTTGCGCGCCACCAGGATTCGGCGCGCATGAAAGCCTGCCAGCGTCCCGATGACCGCGCCGATCATGCCGCCGCCCATGCCGATGAACGTGTGATGCCACCCGGCACCGATGACCGCACCGGCGAACGCACCGGTGAACAACCGGGCCCCGAACTGCGACGGCACCGTTCGCGCCGGCGTCTTGGGCAGCTGATCGGTGATCAACTCGACCACCAACAGGATCGTCAGCACCGTCACCGTGATCCAGTTGCCGACCCATTCGGCCCAGGTACCCACCAGCGGCAACCAGCCGAGCTTGGCGCCCCAGGCCACCACGGCGGGTGGAGTCAGCGCCCGCAGGCCCGCGACCACACCAATGAGTAAGGCGAACAGCAGAACCAGCGCTTGCGTCACGTGACCCTCCGTCAGATTGCGGACCTCACGGCGACGCTAACACCGGCACGGGTCAGAAGCGACAGAACCGGATATCGGACGCCAAGATCGCCTTGGCCCCGATGGCCGCGAGCTCATCCATGATGGCGTTGACCTGGCGCCGCGGCACCAGGGCGCGCACGGCGACCCAGTCGGCGTCGGCCAGCGGCGCGATGGTCGGCGATTCGAGGCCCGGTGTGATGGCTGTCGCCTGCTCCAAAACGCTGCGCGGGCAGTCATAGTCGAGCATCAGGTACTGCTGCCCGAACACGACGCCCTGGATGCGGGCCGCGAGCTGGTCGCGCGCCGGATCCGGCGCGACGTCGGCGCGCTCGATGAGGACCGCTTCCGAATCGCACAGTGACTCACCGAAGGCCACCAGGTTGTGCAGCGCCAAGGTCCGGCCGGATCCGACGACGTCCGCGATGGCGTCGGCGACACCGAGCTGGATCGAGATTTCCACCGCGCCGTCGAGACGGATCACAGTGGCGTCAATCCCCTTGTCGGCCAGGTCTTTCCGCACCAGGTTCGGGTAGGCGCTGGCAACGCGCTTACCGGCCAGGTCGGCGACGGTCCAGTCCCGCCCCTTGGGCGCGGCATACCGGAACGTCGAGGATCCGAAACCCAGGGCCAACCGCTCGTTGACGGGCGCCATCGACTCAGCGGCCAGGTCGCGGCCGGTGATGCCGAAGTCCAACTGCCCGGAGCCCACGTAGATCGCAATGTCCTTGGGGCGCAGGAAGAAGAACTCGACCTTGTTCACCGGGTCGACGACCGTCAGATCCTTGGGATCAGTGCGGCGGCGGTATCCGGCCTCGGACAGGATGTGGGCCGCGGACTCGCTGAGCGCGCCCTTGTTCGGGACGGCGACGCGCAGGAGGCCGTTCGATGCGGCGGTCACAGCTTGCCGTAGACGTCGTCGAGGGTCAGGCCGCGCTTGATCATCAGAACCTGCGTCCAGTACAGGAGCTGGCTGATTTCGCCGGCCAGCTCGTCGTCGCTCTCGTGCTCGGCGGCGATCCACACTTCGCCGGCCTCTTCGATGATCTTCTTGCCCAGATGATGCACGCCGGCGTCCAACGCCGCGACGGTGCCGCTGCCGGCCGGTCGGGTCTGCGCTCGCTCACTGAGCTCGGCGAATAGCGCATCGAAGGTCTTCACGGGCTGCAATTGTTTCACGCTGGGGCCACGGGCCGTGCACGTGGCTGCCGGGGGTCGCATGTCGCGGCTACGTCGGCTCTCGAAAAAACTTGGGTCACTTTGATTTCGCTGGTCACAGTGGGTAACTAGCGTCACATTTGCGGCGTTTTCTTGTCGGTGGTTCGAACCAGCGTTCGAAGTATGGGATTGACCGATCGAGCCGCTGTCGAGGAGGCGTACGCCGCCTACGAGGCGGCGCATGCGCGGCTCGCGGCCCTGGACTACACCGGCCTGGACGTGCGGACATTGTTGGCGCTGCAGTCCCGCCGCGAGAGGTTGAAGTGCGCCGCCGAAGCGGTCGATCACCAAATTTTGGCGGCCGCACAGACCCAGACCACCGCCAAGGAGATCGGGGC
Organism: Mycobacterium sp. SMC-17; assembly: GCF_045310915.1. Taxonomy (NCBI): domain Bacteria; kingdom Bacillati; phylum Actinomycetota; class Actinomycetes; order Mycobacteriales; family Mycobacteriaceae; genus Mycobacterium; species Mycobacterium sp. SMC-17. Next base: position 6,251 of record NZ_JBJIAK010000050.1, read on the forward strand.
CAAGGATTGGCCTGAGGTGCTGCATGTGCGGTTGCGGATCAGCCGGGAGGAGGCCCGCCGGAGGGTCCGCGACACGGATAATTTGGGTCCGCGCTCGGCCATCACCGGGGAACCACTGGGTCCGGTATGGGAACTGGTGGCCGCCGCGCTGGCCGAGGGTGCGATCAACAGTGAGCACATCGCAGTGATCACCTGGTTCTTCGGCAAGGTGCCGCTGTGGGCGGCCGACCCGATCACGTTGTTGCAGTGCGAGACCGATCTGGTGGCCGATGCCCGGGTCAAAACCCCGGAGGATTTGCGGCGCGCGGCCGCGGATTTGCTGTACAAGCTCGATCAGGACGGCCCCGAACCCGACGACGACGAGCCCGACCCGAAGCGCTCATTCGTGATGGGCAAGCAGCGGCCCGACGGGCGCACCGACGTCACCGCCGAACTCGACCCCGAAGGGCGGGCTTACTGGGACGTGTTGTTCGAGAAGTACGCCGCCCCGGGTATGTGCAACCCGGCCGATCCGCAGCCCTGCTACTCCGGGACCCCGACCCAGGAACAGATCGACAACGACACAAGGACTGTGGCGCAGCGGCAGTACGACGCGTTCAAATTCGTGGGCCGGATGATGCTGGCCACCGGAACCTCCGGGGTGCACAACGGGTTCTCGGTCGCGGTGGTCGCCACCTGCACCGTCACCGACCTGGAAAAGCGCGCCGGGATGGCGCTCACCCACACCGGTACCAAGCTGCCGGTCAAGGATCTGGTGCGGATGGCCGCGCAAGGCTCGGACAACTACCTCGCCATCTTCGATAACCACACCGGCCAACCCCTCTATCTGGGCCGAGCAGCCAGAACCGCCAGCACAGCACAACGGTTGGCGTTGTTCGCCCGCGACCACGGCTGCACCCGACCCAACTGCACCGCCCCGGCCTCCCGCTCGCAGGCTCATCACATCACCAACTGGCGCGACGACGGACTGACCAACATCGACACCATGACCCTGGCCTGCGGCCGCGACAACCGCCTGGCCGACACCGGCGGCTGGACCACCACCATGGGCCCCCACGGCAGAACCCACTGGACCCCACCACCACTACTGGACGTCGGCCAACCCCGAACCAACCACTACTGGCACCCCACCCTCTACCCGACAGAGAGCGGAGACGATGACGGTGAAACAAACAGGCCCGCAAGCTAATCGGGCACCCGCCACGGCATCCCATGCCGCGACGGCAGTGCCGCACGCGCCGCGGAGCTACGGGCCGAAAAAGAGCCGCCACGCCCGAGAGCCGCCGACGCCTACGTCGACGCTAACGCCAACGCCAAGCCTCAACCGCGCCTAGGAGTTGCCCTTGTCACCGCGAACCGACCGGCTGCCGTGGCCCAGCTTCGAGCCACGAGACGGCGCAGCCCCCGCCTTGCCGGCACCCTTGGGATTGCCCGCCTGCGATCCCGAACCCGGGTCGCCGGCATCACGATCCCCGGACTGGCTGGCAGCAGTCACCGGCCCGTGCGGCATCGACTGCCGCGCCGTCGACCTGAGCTGCCCCGCCGCGTCGTCGTCACCGGTCGCATCCGGAGTCGCCACCCCGCCTTTCGGTGTGCGCGACGTCGGCAAGGCCCGGCCCTTATGGGTCGCCTTGGGAGATGGCGTCACCGGGTCAGAGGCAGCCACGGTGCGTGCGGTGGGCGCGAGGGGCCCGGTCGACACGGCTGCAGTCGGCGTGGGCGTCGCCGAGACGGGTGCAGGCACCGCCGAGAACGGCAGCAAGTTGAGGATCGGGGCAGCAATGGAGTTGAAAATTGTGAGCGGCACACCCACGACCAAGCCGTACAAGATGACGCCCAAGAACACGAACGGGCCGAAGATCGCGGCCAACTGGGGCGTACTGACCAGCGGCTGGGCCAACGTCAGGAACGCCGTCGACAGCGCGGACACGATCGCCTGCTCGATGACGGCGACGGCGCCGGCCGGCTGCGGAGCGGGTAGTGCCGTCGCCGCCAGAGGCATTGGCGCCGTGCTGGATTCCGCCATAGATGTTGGCGCCGTGCCAGATCCAGTCGTCGGCGTTATCGCGGCTACAGCACCAAAGCTGCGATCAGCCTCGGCCCGCCCTGCGGTCGCCAAAAAGTCGGCGTGGGTGGCCAGGAATTGGTCCAGCGCGGCCCATTGCGCCGCGAGCAACATATTCGACGTATTCACAGCCGCTACCCGGACGGCACTGGCGACATGCGAATCACGCACCGGCGGGGCCGCGCCCACAAAGCCGATCACCACGATTGCGGCCGTGGCCACCGAGACACCGACGTTCAGACGAGCCACACCGTTCAGGCGAGCCATACAACGAGAGCCGGCGTTGACCATTGCGCACCCCTTCCGCGAAGGAGCGTCAGAACCGCGGCAGCACCAACGCTCACCGCCGATAATTATCTCGCACGTCAATACGGATGGGCATCAGCCATCTGACGGAGATTCCGGGGCGCGTGGCTGAATTCAGTCAGTCGCTGAATTCAGTCAGTCGCGGAAATCAGCCAGTCACTGCAGCCAGGCAGCCAGCGGCCTCACTTTGCCAGCAACTCGGCGTGCATATCCTCCAGCGCAACACCTTTGGTCTCGCGAACCCACTTGGCGACGAACACCAGCGACAGGAACGCGCACAGCGCGTAGAAGCCGTATGCGACGCCGAGCATGCTGCGCAGTTCGGGGAAGGTGACGGTGATGGCCCAGTTGGCGACCCACTGGCCGGCCGCGGCCAGACCCAGCGCCGCGGCCCGGATGCGGTTGGGGAACATCTCGCCCAGCAGCACCCACACCACCGGTCCCCACGACATGCCGAACGCGACCACGAACAGGTTCGCCGCGATGAGGGCAACGGGCCCCTCGACGCCGCTGAGCTGCGGCACCCCGTTCACCTGCGGGGCGGTACCGAAGATGACCGCCATGGTGGCCAGCGTCAGCGTCATGCCGGCAGAGCCGATGAGCAGCAGCGGCTTGCGGCCGATCTTGTCGATCAGCATGATCGCGATGACCGTCGTCAGGATGTTCACCACCGAGGTGATGACGGTGATCAGGAACGACGAACTCTCGTTGAAACCGACGGCCTCCCACAGCACGTTCGAGTAGTAGAAGATCACGTTGATACCGACGAACTGCTGGAACACCGACAGCGCCAAACCGACCCAGACGATGCCGTAGAGGCTCAGCGGTCCACCGCCGGGCTTGCACATGTCGCGCCAGGTGGGCTTCTCCTCGGATTCGAGCGTCTGCTGGATGCGACCGATCGTGATCTCGAGGTTCTTCTCCCCCAGCAGCGTCGTGAGCACCCTGCGCGCTTCCGGAATACGGTGTGTGGCAACCAGATAACGCGGCGACTCGGGAATGGTGAAAGCCAACAGACCGTACACGGTAGCGGGGACGGCCATCAGGATGAACATCCAGCGCCAGGCCTCCAGACCCAGCCACAGCATGTTGCTCGCGCCCCCGGCGAGATGCGCCAGCAGTGCGTCGACCGCCAGCGACAGAAAGATGCCGCTGACGATGGCCAACTGCTGTAACGACCCGAGTCGACCTCGAATGCTCGCCGGTGAGGTTTCGGCGATGTAGGCGGGCGCGATCACCGACGCGATGCCGACGCCGAGACCCCCGACGACCCGGAACGCCACGAGCACCCAGATGTTCCACGCCAGCCCGGCACCGATCGCGCTGATCAGAAACAGCAGCGCGGCCAGCTTCATGACGGAGAGGCGGCCGATCCGGTCGGCCAGCCGTCCGGCCGTCACGGCGCCGACTGCCGCACCGAGCAGTGCCGAGGCGACGGCAATTCCCAGCGACTGGTCGTCGATCTCGAAGTACTGCTGGATGGATTTCACCGCACCGTTGATGACGGCGCTGTCATAGCCGAACAGCAGACCGCCGAGCGCCGCCACCGACGCTATGCGCACCGCACTGCGACCGGAGTCGAACTCCTCGTCATCGAAGATCGCGGTTGTGTCGTCACCGATCGGGCCATGGGACATCGGACGTCCTTTCGCAACGCTGCGTGGGGTGCGTCAACAATTGCACAGCAGGCCGCGCCACAGGACCAGAACTGGCGGCTACGAACATATTTCGGTGTAGATGTCACGCAGGTCCGCGACCCCGAGGCCGGCCAGCGACTCGATGTGCCGGCGGCGTGGCCCGTCGGGCACCTCGACATCGTTGGGGACGACGAGCACGACGCAACCCGCGGCATCGGCCGACTGCGCACCGGTCACCGAATCCTCGATGGCCAGGCAGTCCTCCGCCGCAACGCCGAGCAGTTCAGCGGCCCGCAGGTACGGCGCCGGGTGCGGCTTACCGTCGGGCACCTCGTCGCCACAGACCGTGACCGTGAAGTAGTGGCTACCAATGGTTTTCAGTGCTTGTTCGGTCAAGGTGCGCCGGGTGTTGGTCACCAGCGCCAGCGGAATGTCGCTGGCGGCCAACGTCTCCAGCAACTCCTGCGCGCCCGGCCGCCAGGGCAGCCCCTGCTCGAACAGCTCACCGGTGTAGTCGTGCAGCCAGTCCGCGGACTCGGCCATCGACTCCGGCGTCGGGTCCAGGCCGAGGTCGTCGTAAACGATCCGCATGACGTTCTCCGCCGAGCCGCCCACCGTCGTCTCCCGGACGGCGTCGGTCAGCACCCCGCCCTTTTCGGCGTAAAAGGCATGCATCGCGACGTCCCACAGCTTTTCGGAGTCGACGAGCGTGCCGTCCATGTCGAACAGGACAGCTTTGAACATCTACTTCAGTCCTCCGGGTTGTAGCCGAGGTTGGGCGCGAGCCAGCGCTCGGCTTCCTTCAAGGTCCAGCCCTTGCGCCGCGCGTAGTCGGCGACCTGGTCCTGGGCCAAGCGGCCGACCACGAAGTACTGCGACTGCGGGTGCGAGAAGTACCAGCCGCTGACGGCGGCGCCGGGCCACATCGCCATCGACTCGGTCAGCTCGATACCGGTCCGCTCGGTGACGTCCAGCAGCGAGAACAACGTCGTCTTCTCGGTGTGCTCGGGGCAGGCCGGGTAGCCGGGCGCCGGGCGGATGCCGACGTACTTCTCCCCGATGAGCGCCTCGTTGTCGAGCTGCTCGTCGGGCCGGTATCCCCAGAACTCCTCACGGACCCGCTGATGCATCCGCTCGGCGAACGCCTCCGCCAGCCGGTCGGCGACCGACTCCAGCAGGATGGCACTGTAGTCGTCGAGGGCGGCCTTGAACTCCATGATCTTGTCCTGGCTGCCGAGCCCCGCGGTGACCGCGAAGGCGCCGACGTAGTCGGCCAGACCAGTGTCCCTGGGCGCGACGAAGTCGCCGAGCGACTTGTTCGGGATGCCGTCGCGGTGCTCACCCTGCTGGCGCAGGTTGTGCAGCGTGGTGAGCACCTGGGTGCGGGTCTCGTCGGTGTAGACCTCGATGTCGTCGCCGACGGCGTTGGCCGGGAAGAACCCGATGACGCCGTTGGCGCGCAGCCACTTCTCCTTGATCAGGGTGTCGAGCATCTCCTGGGCGTCGTCGTACAACTTGCGGGCAGCCTCGCCCGACGCCGGGTTGTTGAGGATGTCGGGGAACTTGCCCTTCATCTCCCAGGCGTTGAAGAACGGCTGCCAGTCGATGTACTCGCGCAGCTCGGCCAGGTCGTAGTCGAGAAATTCTCGTACTCCCGTCCCGCCAGCGGGCACCGGCGGCGTGTAGCCGTCCCACTCGATGGGCGTGCGGTTGGCACGCGCCTTCTCGAGCGTCAGCATGGGCCGCTCGTTCTTCTGCGAGTGCCGTTCCCGAAGGGCCGCGTAGTCCTTCTCCGTGGCCTCCATCAGGGCCGGACGCTGCTTGTCGTCGAGCAGCGCCGCCGCGACGGGGACCGAGCGGGACGCGTCCTTGACCCAGACCACGGGACCGCTGCGGCGCGGCGAGATCTTCACGGCGGTGTGGGCGCGCGACGTCGTCGCGCCACCGATCAGCAGCGGAATCTCCAGGCCCTCGCGCTCCATCTCGACGGCGAAGTTCACCATCTCGTCGAGCGACGGCGTGATCAGGCCGGACAGGCCGATGATGTCGGCGTTGTGCGCCTTGGCGGCGTCCAGGATCTTCTGGGCCGGCACCATCACACCGAGGTCGATCACTTCGAAGTTGTTGCACTGCAGCACAACTCCGACGATGTTCTTGCCGATGTCGTGGACGTCGCCCTTGACGGTCGCCATCACGATGGTGCCGTTGGTGTCCTTCGCCGCTGCGGTTCCGTTCTGCTCTTTCTCCGCCTCGATGAACGGCAACAGGTACGCGACGGCCTTCTTCATCACGCGAGCCGACTTCACGACCTGCGGCAGGAACATCTTGCCCGCGCCGAACAGGTCGCCGACGACGTTCATGCCGTCCATCAGCGGGCCCTCGATCACCTCGATGGGCCGCCCGCCGGCGGCGGCGATCTCGGCGCGCAGTTCCTCGGTGTCGTCGTCGACGTGCGCGTCGATGCCCTTGACGAGTGCGTGCGTGATGCGCTCGCGGACCGGCAGGCTGCGCCACTGCGCCGCGACCGGGTCCTCTTCCTTGCCCTTGGTGTTGAACCGTTCGGCGATCTCCAGCAGCCGCTCGGCCGCGTCCTCGCGCCGGTTCAGCACGACATCCTCGATGCGGTCCCGCAGCTCGGGGTCGATCTCGTCGTACGGCACCAGCGCACCGGCGTTGACGATGCCCATGTCCAGGCCCGCCTTGATGGCGTGGAACAGGAACACGGCGTGGATCGCCTCACGGACCGGGTTGTTGCCGCGGAACGAGAACGACACGTTCGAGATGCCGCCCGAGATGTGGACCCCGGGCAGGTTCTCCTTGATCCAGGCGCAGGCCTCGATGAAGTCGATGCCGTAGGTCGCGTGCTCCTCGATACCGGTCGCCAGCGCGAAGCAGTTCGGGTCGAAGATGATGTCCTCGGCCGGGAAGCCGACCTCCTCGGTCAGAATCCGGTAGGCCCGCCCGCAGATCTCCTTGCGGCGCTCCAGGTTGTCGGCCTGGCCCTGCTCGTCGAAGGCCATCACGACGACGGCGGCACCGTACTTACGGCACAGCCGCGCCTCGCGGATGAACTTCTCCTCGCCCTCCTTCATGGAGATCGAATTGACGATCGGCTTGCCCTGCACGTTCTTCAGGCCCGCCTCGATGACCTCCCACTTGGAGGAGTCGATCATCACGGGAACCCGGCTGATGTCGGGCTCGGCCGCGATCAACTTGGTGAAGCGATCCATCGCGGCGACGCCGTCGATCATGCCCTCGTCCATGTTGATGTCGATGACCTGCGCACCGACCTCGACCTGCTGCAGCGCGACCGACAGCGCGGTGTCGTAGTCCTCGGCCTTGATCAGGTTGCGGAACCGGGCGGAACCGGTGATGTTGGTGCGCTCACCGATGTTCACGAAGAGCGAATCCTCGGTGATGTTGAGCGGCTCCAGACCCGACAGCCGGGTCGCCACCGGAATCTCCGGCAGCTCGCGGGGTGTCTTGCCCTCGACGACCTTGGCGATCTCGGCGATGTGCGGCGGCGCGGTGCCGCAGCACCCGCCGACCAGGTTGACCAGACCGGCCTCGGCGAACTCCTCGATGTAGCCGGCCTGACGCTCCGGGGACTCGTCGTACTCGCCAAAAGCGTTGGGCAGACCCGCATTCGGGTAGCAGGAGACGAAGGTGTCGGCGATGCGCGCCACCTCGGCGATGTACGGTCGCATCTCGGGCGCGCCGAGGGCGCAGTTCAGGCCGACCGCGAGCGGCTTGGCGTGCCGGATCGCATTCCAGAACGCCTCGGTGACCTGACCGGACAACGTCCGGCCCGACGCGTCGGTGATGGTGCCGGAGATGATCAACGGCCAGCGGCGGCCGCGCTCCTCGAACAGTGTCTCGACGGCGAACACCGCGGCCTTGGCGTTGAGCGAGTCGAAGATCGTCTCGATGATCAGGATGTCGGAGCCGCCGTCGACGAGGCCGTTGGCGGCTTCGAGGTAGGCGGCGACCAGCTGGTCGTAGGAGACGTTGCGGGCGCCGGGGTCGTTGACGTCGGGCGAGATCGACGCGGTGCGCGTCGTCGGCCCCAGAGCGCCGGCGACGTAGCGCGGCTTCTCGGGGGTGCTGAATTCGTCGGCCGCCTGGCGGGCCAGGGCGGCGCCGGCGTAGTTCAGCTCGTAGGCGAACTCCTCCATGCCGTAGTCGGCGAGCGAGACCGCGTTCGCGTTGAACGTGTTGGTCTCGAGGATGTCGGCGCCCGCCTCGAGGTATTCGCGGTGGATGCCCTCGATGATCTGCGGCTGCGTCAGCGTGAGCAGGTCGTTGTTGCCGACCAGATCGCTCGGCCAGTCCTTGAACCGCTCGCCGCGGTAGCCGGCCTCGTCGGGCCGGTCGCGCTGGATCGCCGTCCCCATTGCGCCGTCGATGACCATGATCCGCCGGCCCAGCGCAGCCGTGAGTTCATCGGTGCAGTCCGGGCGGATGTTCGGCGCGAAGGTTTTCACCGGGGCGGCAGTCACATGCGTTCCTTCCATTGCGGAAGGCGTCCTTAACTCTGCCGAGCGTGGCGGACACCGGAAAACCCGGATCCGTTGCAACGCCTCTCGACGCCAAAGAGTCTACGTCGTCAGCCGACAGACGTTCGGACGCCCACGTTGGACAGTCGATTGTCCAGTGCAGTCACATCACCATGGTAGGTGGAGTCACCAAACCGGTTTCTCGGCCCGACCCGCCCAGGGGTAGCGCTCGCGGGCGCCGAGAAGGGCTTACGCTGGCGTTGTGAGCCCGTCCGACCGGCCCCTGCCCCAGGGACTTGACCTGCCCGAACTGCACGATGCCGTCGTCGTCGCGGCGTTCGAGGGGTGGAATGACGCCGGAGACGCCGCCAGTGACGCCCTCGAGCATCTCGATGCCATGTGGGAGGCCCGGAACCTCGTCGAGATCGACGACGAGAGCTACTACGACTACCAGGTGAATCGCCCCGTCATCCGCCAGGTCGACGGCGTCACGCGCGAGCTGGTGTGGCCGTCGATGAGCATCTCCCACTGCCGCCCACCGGGCTCGGATCGCGATGTGGTGTTGATGCACGGCGTCGAACCGAACATGCGCTGGCGCACCTTCTGCGCCGAGCTGCTGGCGATCCTGGACAAACTCAACGTGCAGACCGTCGTCATCCTGGGCGCGCTGCTCGCCGACACCCCGCACACCCGCCCGGTGCCGGTGTCCGGCGCGGCGTACTCGGCCGACTCGGCCAAGTTCTTCGGGCTCGAAGAGACCCGCTACGAGGGACCGACCGGCATCGCCGGCGTCTTCCAGGACGCCTGCGTGCAGGCCGGCATCCCGGCCGTCACGTTCTGGGCGGCGGTACCGCACTACGTGTCGCAGCCCCCGTGTCCCAAGGCCACCGTCGCGCTGCTGCGGCGCGTCGAGGACGCCCTCGACGTCGAGGTGCCCCTCGGCGATCTGCCGGCGCAGGCCGAGGAGTGGGAGCAGTCGGTCACCGAGATGACGGCCGACGACGAGGAGATCGCCGAATACGTGCAGTCCCTCGAAGAACGCGGCGACGCCGAGGTCGACATGAACGAGGCGCTCGGCAAGATCGACGGCGACGCGCTGGCCGCGGAGTTCGAGCGGTACCTGAAGCGCCGGGGCCGTTAGTTCCCCAGCCCGCGTAGTCCCCTATCCGCGAGTGGCCCTGTTTGTACACCGACACGCGGGTTCCAGCGAGCAGCTTGCGGCCGCTCGTGGGCGACGAGCTGCCCCCTTTTGTACGCGATCACCCGGTGTGTCGTGCACAAACACGGCCGCTCGCGGGAAAGAGAACTAAGGCACCTTCACGGGCTTGGGGGCCTTCCAGGTGCCGTCGAGCGCTTCGGGTTTGGGCCAGTACAGCCGCATCGCGATGATGAACGGGCCGGTCGGGGCGGGTAGCCAGTTGGCTTCGCGGGCCGGTCCCGGCGACTTGTTCTGCACGTTCAGCGTGATGCCGCCGTCGGGGTCCTTGATCAAGGTGGGCAGCATCGCCGAGTTGATGAGGTAGCGGTTGATGGGATTGGCCACCAGCAGGCTCTGCGGCATCTCGTACATGGTCACCGACCAGAAGGCGTTGACGGGCGGCAGCTGCCCCGGGGCGAACCGCAGCGTGTAGTTGTTGGCACCGGTCAGGGGCGCGCCGGTGCTGTCGTTCGACTCGCCCGGGTAGATCGCCTCGGCCGCGGTGTTGCCGTAGATCCCGAGCACCGCGCCGGCCATGCGGTACAGGTAGTTACCCCTGAGATCCGTTGCGGTGCCGAACAATTGAGCCGATGTCACTTCGCCGGTGTCGAACTTGTCCTTCTTGAAGGTCTCGAACGCCGCCCACGCGTCGGCGATGCCGGCCTCGACGGCCTTGCGGTTCTCGGGCGTCAGCTGGTCCGCTCGGTAGGTGCCGTCGGGACCGATGCCGATGGTGGCGAAGCGTTTCCACATCACCTCCTCGGCAGCCTGCACCGGGGCGAACTTCATTGCGAAGTTGAGGATTTCGAAGAACTTCGGCGAAGTGCGCTCGTCCTGCGCCGACAGCGGGGCGACGAAGTCGATGGCCGGCGCCGGCGGTGGCGGTGGCTGCTTCAGGAACGCCGACAACGGCGTTACCTGGTAACCGGCCTGAATCTTCTTGACGTTCTCGATGTCCGTCGGCCCGAAAAGCTGCGTGCGGTACAGCACGAAGGCCAGCTCGGTCGAGCTGCGGATGACCCGCTCGACGCCTGGCGGGGTCGCACCGTGCCAATTCGGCCCGGCCAGAAGGTATTTGCCCGCGCCGTTGCCCGTCGCGCGGCTACCGACGTACGCGATGTTGTAGGTATAGCCGTCGACGAACTGCAGCGAGTAGTACCGGCCCGGCTCGACGTCCGGCACACTCAGCACCAGCGGCTCGGCGCGCAGGTCGGCACCCAGGAACGAGTACGGGGTGTCCGAGTTGGGCGTCTGGATCGCCTTGTCCTCGGGAGTGAAGACGCGCGCGACGTTGTGGATCTGGTTCCAGGCGCCCTTGTACTCGGGCCCGGCCTTGTCGGCGAAGTACGAGTACTGGACCCGGTAGTTGTCGACCATCGGAAACCCGTATGTGTACGCGGATTTCGCGATGGCCCGCACCTGTTCCGGCGTCGGCGGGGATGACGGGGACGGGCTCGACGACTTCTCGTCTGCACACCCGGTGACCGCCAGCAGCATCGCGACGAAGCCCAGGGCGAAGAAACCGGCCCGCATGGTCAGTGCTTGTCGAGCTGCTCGGTGTGCGCGCTGGACGAGCGGCCCAGGGCGGCGACCTCGGCGTCCATGCGGGGCAGCAGGTCGGGCACGAACTTGGCCACTGGCACCTCGCCGATGCGCGTCGCCAGCAGTGGCCGCAGCCAGCGCAGCGCGCCGACCCAGCCGGGGCAGTTCACCCGCGTCTTGCGGCCCTCGATGCCGGCGACGAATGCCTCGCCGCACTTGTCGACCGACGTCGTCTTGCTGATGGGCCACGGCAGCTTGGTCAGCATCTCGGCGAACGTCGACAGGTCGGACTTGGTGTCGCGCACCATGGCGGTGTCGATCCAGGACATGTGCGCCGAGCCGACGTCGACGCCGCGGTACCCGACCTCCAGGCGCAGCGCGTTGGCGAAGTGCTCGACGGCGGCCTTGGAGGCGTTGTACGGCGCCAGGCCGGGAGCGGCGGTGTAGGCGGCCAGCGACGACACGATCAGGACGTAGCCGCGGCGATCGATGACCGACGGCAGCGTGGCGCGCACGGTGTGGAACACCCCGAGCACGTTGATGTCGAGCAGCCGTTTGAAGGCCTCGGGGTCGACCTGCAGCACCGAGCCGTAGGTAGCGATGCCGGCGTTCGCCATCACCACGTCGATACCGCCGAAGCGCTCGACGGCCGCGTCGGCGGCGGCCTGCATCGAGGACAGGTCGCGGACGTCGGCGACCACGGTCAGGACATCGTCACCGAGCGTGGCGGCCGTGGCGTCCAGCGCCGTCGCGTCGACATCGGTCAGCACCAGCTTGGCGCCCTTGCGGTGCAACCGGCGGGCCACCTCGGCCCCGACCCCCGCAGCACCACCGGTGATGAAGACGACTTTTCCGTACACAGAAGACATGGTCCGAAACGTACCCTCACGACGAAGTGACTAGAGGGTCACCCCGAGCAGCGCGTCGACGGTGTCGGCCACCAATCGCGGCGCGGCGGCGTCGTGCCCGCCGTATTCGAGGGCGTCCGTCGACCAGCCATCAAGGGCGGCAAGGACTTTCGGGGTATCGAGATCGTCGGCCAGGTACCGGCGCACCCGGGCGAGCAGATCCGTCGCATCCGGCCCGGCGGGCAGGGCGGTGGCCGCCCGCCAGCGCTGCAGCCGCACCTGCGCGGTGCTGAGGACCTCGGGGCTCCAGAAGCGGTCGGCGCGGTAGTGCCCGGCCATCAGACCGAGCCGGATGGCACCCGGGTCGACGCCGTCGGCGCGCAGCTGCGACACCAGCACCAGGTTGCCGCGGCTCTTGCTCATCTTGTGGCCGTCCCAGCCGATCATGCCGCCGTGCACGTAGTGGCGGGCGAAACGCCGCTCCCCCGTTACTGATTCGGCGTGGGCGGCAGAGAACTCGTGGTGCGGGAAGGTCAGGTCGCTGCCGCCGCCCTGGATGTCGAAACCCGCACCGAGGCGGTTCAGCGCGATCGCGGCGCACTCGATGTGCCAGCCCGGCCGGCCCGCGCCGAACGGCGACGGCCAACTCGGCTCGCCCGGGCGCTGCACCCGCCACAGCAGCGCGTCCAGCTGGCTGGCCTTGCCGGCGCGGTCGGGGTCGCCGCCGCGCTCGCCGAACAGCGCCAGCATGGTGTCGCGGTCGTAGCCCGACTCGTAGCCGAACTGGGTGGTGGCGTCGGCCCGGAAGTAGACATCGGGGTACTGAGCGTCGTCGATGACGTACGCCGCGCCGGACGCCAGCAGCTTCTCGACGAGCTCGACGACCTCGGCGACGGACTCGATGGCGCCGACGTAGTCGTGCGGCGGGAGCACCCGCAGCGCCGCCATGTCCTGCCGGAAGAGCTCGGTCTCGCGGTCGCCGAGGTCGCGCCAGTCGATGCCGTCGCGCGCGGCCCGCTCGAACAGCGGGTCGTCGACGTCGGTGACGTTCTGTACGTAGTGGACCTCGTGGCCGGCGTCGAGCCAGTACCGGTGCACCAGATCGAACGTCAGATAGGTGGCCGCGTGCCCCAGGTGGGTGGCGTCGTACGGCGTGATCCCGCAGACGTACATGGTGGCCTTCGGGCCCGCCGAGACCGGGCGGACCTGACGGTCGGCGGTGTCATAGAGCCGGAGTTCGGGACCGGCCTGTTTCGGTCGGCCCGGCAGGCTCGGGACGCTGGGCGCCAGCCACGATCGCATGACGTCGACTTTAGCCGTCGTCAACTCAGTGGAATGCCGCTGCCCGGCTTCGACTCCTGATACTCCTCCGAGAGTTCTTGATACCGCTGCGCAATCCGCGCGATGCGCGCGTGCAGGTCGCCGCGACGTGGCTCCGGCTCAGCATCGGCGAGTTCGCGAATCCCCCGGGCGGTCCAGAACGCGTTGCTGCGTCGATAGCCGCCCGGGTCAAGACCGAACAGTTCTTTGAGGATTCGCAGATCATGCGGAATCGCGAAGCTGTCGCGCGAATCCTCGTGGCTGAACAGGTAGTAGTAGTTGTCGAAACCGGCCCAGGTGATGGCCGACATGCACAGGGTGCAGGGCTCGTGCGTGCTCAGGAACAGCAGGTCACGCGTCGCCGGGCGATTTTCGATCTCGTAGAACTGATTGATTGTGTTGATCTCGCCGTGAAAGAGCGGATTACGCGTTTCCGCGTTGGTCCCCGCCAGCACCAGCGACAGGTCCGTTTTGCGCAGCAGCGCGGCCCCGAAGACCTTGTTGCCCGCGGCAACGCCCTGTGCGGTCAGCGGAAGGATGTCGGACTCGATCACGTCGAGCAGTCGCGGGACGAGCTCCATCTGATTACTCCTCATCGGTGGTTTTCGGAGCGAGTGGTTGTGCCGGGGCCGGTATCGTCCGCACGATGAGGCCGCCTGATCAGCCGCGGGTCGCCGGGCTGTTGTTGGCCGCGGGCGCGGGTCGCCGGTTCGGCATGCCGAAAGCGTTGGTGCCCGGTGCAATTGAGCGTGCCGTCGACGTGTTGTTCTCGGGTGGTTGCGCCTCTGTTGCCGTCGCTCTCGGCGCCGAATACGAACGCGCTGCGGCGCTCGCGCCCGACACTGCGGCGGTCATCGAGGTTACGGGGTGGGAGGAAGGCATCGCGGCGTCGCTGCGGGCGGGACTCGCGGCGATCGACGGTGACGCGGCGCTGATTCATCTCGTGGATCTGCCGGACGTCGGTCCGGCCGTCGTCTCGCGCTTGTGTGCTCTCGCGGATCGGGACCGGCTCGCCAGGGCGACGTACTCCGGCGCGCCCGGGCACCCCGTTCTGATCGGCCGCAGTCACTGGGACCGGGTCGCCATGAGTGCCCGCGGCGACCACGGCGCGCAGAACTACCTGAAAAGCGCTGGCGTGCTTCATGTTCCCTGCGAGGATCTGGCAACGGGCGAAGACACGGACACCCCCGGCCGCTGATGAACCTCGCCGTCGCGGTCACGCAGCGGAAGACCTGTGCCGCCTTCCCGCAGACTGATGACTTCCGCCATGATCGCGATGGCGATCTCCTGGGGAGTTCGAGCGCCGAGATCCAGCCCGATCGGAGAGGACAGCCGGGCCAGTCGACTGTCGTCGAGCCCCCGCTCGCGCAGCCGGGCCACCCGCTCGTCATGTGTTCTGCGCGAACCCAGCGCGCCGACGAAACCGACGTCGGGCAGCGACAGGGCCATCTCGAGCAGCGGCACGTCGAAGCGGTCGTCGTGCGTCAGGACGCAGATCGCGGTGCGCGCATCGATCAGCCCGGCGTCGACCTGCTGCCCGAGGTAGCGATCGGGCCAGTCCACGACAACCTCGTCGGCCATCGGGAACCGGTCTTTCGTGGCGAATACCGCTCGCGCATCGCACACCGTCACGCGGTAGCCGGTGAATGCCGCCGCGTGCGCGACGGCGGCGACGAAGTCCGTCGCGCCGAAGACGATCATTCGCGGTTTGGGCGCCAGTACGCGCGCGAAGACGACGTCGCCGTCCGGGCCCGTCAGCGTCCGGCTGGTGGCCAACGAGTTCGCAGCGCGCACCACGGCGTCGTCCAGCGAGCCGACGCCGAGGCTGCCCGTCACCGACCGGTCGGCGATCACCAGGTGGGCTCCGCTCCGGAGCGGAGCCGGCCCCGTAGAGCTGACGAGCGTGGCCAGGACAGCAGTCTGGCCCCGGTCGGCGACTTTCACCGCGAACTCGAGTTCGGCGACGTTCGACGGGCCGACGCGCTCGACGAAGACATCGATGGTGCCGCCGCACAGCAGGCCGACGGCGAACACCGACTCATCACCGGCGCCATAGCTGACGAGCCGCGGCTCGCCCGAGGCCAGCACCTCCAGCGCCAGCTCGTACACCGCGCTCTCCACGCAACCGCCGCTGATGGACCCGACGACGCTGCCGTCGCCGGTCACGAGCATCGATGTACCGGGCCCCCGCGGCGTTGATCCGCTGGCCGCGACCACCGTGCACAGCGCCACCGACTCACCGAGCCGGGTGCGGGCCAACAAATCCGCGATGACGTCCACGGTCAGTACTGAACCCGGTTGCTGTTGCCGATCCACGTCTCGAACGGCAGGAGTGACCGGTCCAGGCGGTGCTGCTGGACGGGGACTTCCCAGTGCGCCCGCGGCTTGTCGAACAATTCGTAGAAGGCCCGGTCGTCGAAACCGCCGACGGCCGCGTCGTGGCGGTCCGCCGCGAACACGATGCGATCGACCCTGGCCCACAAGGCCGCGGACAGGCACAGCGGACAGGGTTCACATGACGAGTAGAGCGTGTGTCCCGCAAGGCTGAAGTTCCCGATCCGCTCGCAGGCGGCCCGGATCGCCATCACCTCGGCGTGCGCGGTCGGATCCAGGTTCTGCGTCACCCGGTTCTGCCCGGTGGAGACCAGCTCACCGGCACCGACGACCACGGCACCGAACGGCCCGCCGCCGGCTTCGACGTTGGCGGTCGCCAGGTCGATCGCGACGGCGAGCCACTCCGGATCGGTACCCGCGAAAGTGTTCATTGTGGTGTTCCTTCCTGCGCCAGCCGCCAGACGCGGTCCCTCGACATGGGGAGTTCGTATGGACGCACGCCGATGGCGCGACGAATCGCGTTGGCGAGGGCGGGCGCCACGGGGTTGTACGGGGATTCGCTCATCGATTTCGCGCCGTACGGACCGAGGTCGTCGGCGGTCTCGGCGAACAGCACTGTCGTCTCCGGAATGTCGGCCATCTGGGGCACCCGGTACAGGCGGAATGTGGGCGTCGACACCCGGCCCGATTCGTCGATCATGATCTCTTCGTAGAGCGCCGACCCGATGCCCTGAGCGACGCCGCCTTCCACCTGTCCCCGGCACTGCGCCGGATTGACGACGGTGCCCGCGTCGGCGGCGTGCACCGACTGCAGAATCTTGACCGTCCCGGTCTCGGTGTTGACCGCGACCCGAAATCCCTGCACATTGAACGCGATCGAACGCAATTCACCCGTTTCGGCACCCGTCGTCTGGATGCCGTCGCCCACCCGGTACTGCGCCGGCGCGGCCGCGATGATGTCGCCGAATCGCACCAACCCGGTCGAGGTCTGCACCCCGTGTTCGCCCAGCGCGCCGACTTCGCCCGTCAGCTGAAAGACCGTGTCCAGGATCAGCTCTCGCATGCTCGACGCCGCGGCGTACAACGCCTTGCCCGCGACCGTGGTCCCCGCCGAGGCGAAGGCCCCCGTGTCGTAGTCGGCGGCATCGGTATCGCCGTTGCGCAGCGTGATCCGTTCCGGTGTGGTGGCCAGCGCGGTGGCGGCGATCTGCGTGTGGACCGTCGTGGTTCCGTTGCCGAATTCCACGGTCCCGATGCCCACCTCATAGCCGCCGCTCGGGGTGAGCCGAACGTTGACCGAGGAGTAATGGCCCCGCGGAGCCATGGTGGCGATCGCCGACAATGCGATGCCCTCCCCTGTCCGCCACTGAGCTCCCGTCGGCGCGGTCTCGTCATCGGCGCCGGCCAGGGCCTGCTCGACCAGGTCGAGGCACTGGTCGAGCCCGTAGCTGCCGTAGATCAGGTCCGGTTCGGGTTCGGGATGGGCGATCAACAAGTCGTCGCCGTCGCGCACCATGTTCGTGCGGCGAATGGTGAACGGGTCGATGCCCAGTTGCAGCGCCAGCTCATCGAGTGCGCTCTCGATGGCGAAGATCACCTGACCGAGCCCGTACCCGCGGAACGCGCCCGACGGCGGGTTGTTGGTGTAGACGGCCTCGGCGTCGACCCGCTTGACGGGGCATCGATAGACCGAAATCGACTCCGCGCAGCCGTGGAACATGACGCCCGGCGAGTGGTTTCCGTAGGCGCCGCCGTCGCTCAGCACGGCCAGCTTCATCGCCGTCAACGTGCCGTCAGAGCGGGCGCCGAGGGTGACGTCGACACGCATGGGATGGCGAAAGGCGGTCGCGGTGAGCTCATCGGTCCGCGACATCTCGTACGCGACCGGCCGCCCGGTGCGCAACACGGCGACCGCGACGAGGTCTTCGGTGAACATCTCCTGCTTACCGCCGAAACCGCCCCCGACCCGCGCGGTGTACACGCGCAGCCGGTCCTCGGTCAGGCCGAGCAGGTGGCACAGTTCCTTGCGAACCAGAAACGGAACCTGTGAGCTGGTGCGCAGGGTGAGCCGGCCGTCGTCGTCCAACCAGCCGATCGTGCCGTGGGCCTCCAACTGCGCGTGCGTGACCCGCGCGGTCCGCCACGTACCGCCGACGGTGACATCCGCGTTCGCCAGGGCCTCGTCGATGTCGCCACCGAAACCGTCGTGCATCGCCGCGATCACGTTGCGCGACGCGTCGGCGACGCCGTCGTCGAGCGTCCGGTCCGGATGTAGCAGCGGCGCGCCCGCCGACCTCGCGGCCTCCGGATCGAACACCGCGGGCAGCAGCTCGTACTCGACCACGATGCGCCGTGCCGCGTCGTGCGCGGCCGCGGGCGTGTCGGCGACCACCGCCGCGACCCGTTGACCGATGAAGCGGACGACCGGGTCGAACACGAGGGTGTCGTCCGGGTCGTCGGTCCGGATCTCGTGGCGCGCAGTGGAAAAGCGCGGCGTCGCGACGTTGCGGTGCGTGAGGATCACTTCGACGCCGGGGACCTTCTCGGCGGCCGCGGTATCGATCGCGAGGATCCGGGCGTGCGCATGAGGTGACCGCACCACCGCGAGATGCAGCAGCCCGGACACGTCGATGTCGAACGTGAAGGGCTCGCACCCGGTGACGATCCGTCGGCCGGCGGGCGGCCGCAGTGACTGTCCGATGGCCGGACCCGCCACGGCCACGCGGTCGCCGCTGCCGGTGACGGCCGCATGGATCGCCTCGCGAATCGGGCGGTAGCCGGTGCAACGACACAGGTTGCCCTTCATCCGGCGGTCGAGATCACCGAGGTCGTCCGGCTCGAGGGTGGCGGCGGTGACGATCATTCCGGCGGTGCAGAAGCCGCACTGGAAGGCGAAGTTGTCGCAGAACGCACGCTGCACCGGATGGAGGTCATCGCCGTCGGCGAGCCCGGCCACCGTGGTGACAGCGCGGCCGCCCACCCGCGCGGCGGGGTAAATGCAGGAGTGCACCGGTACGCCGTCGAGGATGACCGCACACGCCCCGCAGTCGCCGGCGTCGCATCCCCTCTTGACGTCGAGGTGCCCGGTTTCCCGGAGCAGCGTGCGCAAGCACTGCCCCGGGCGAGCATCGGCTTCGACGGTCGTGCCGTTGACATCAAATCTCATACGCACGCCACTACGCGGTGCCGCCGGCCGGTCGTCATCGCGCGATTCGCAGGCGTCGGGCGGAGGCAATGGGATTCGCGTCGGCCACCAGGTCGTCGAATCGCCACGCCGCGATCCGCGAGATCTCACTGAGCGCCGCCATGTGCTCGACCTGCGGGGAGTTGTCCAGGCGCCGCCAGCCGAGGGTCAGGATGTGTTCGCGCCGTTCCAGATCCCGAAGGCAGATGATGAGGGGGAAGCCGAATTTGGCTTCGTAGGCCGCAGAAAGCTCGCTGAATTCCTCGGCCTCCTCCTCGGTGAGACCGTCGAGACCCAGGTAGGCCAGATCGACTTTCGACACGTTGTGTTCCTGGGTCTGGGCGAGGTCCGGATACGCCTGCATCAACTCCATCTGTTCGGCGGGGGTGGCCGCGAGCAGCGCGGTCTGGACGGCGCCGCGCAGTGCGCGGGTGTCGGCGAACGGACGTTGCGCGAACGCGCGCTCGACCGGCCAAGCGAGGCCCTGGTAGAGGATCGAGAACGTCTTGACGAACTCCTCCTGCGTCATCTTGTTGACGGCATCGAGTCCGACCTCGCCGGTCCGTGGCGTGCCCGCAACCATCGGGCCGCGGTTCGGCCCGATGTGGAAGAACACGATGTTCAGGACGATCGCGGCAAGGGCGCCCAGCGTGATCCCTGAGCCACAGATGATCTGGGCCCACGCGGGAAAACTGAATTTCAGCAGCGGTTGGGCGGTGACGAGCATGCCCAGGCCGAGTGCGGTGCCGACGATCACGGCATTGCGGTGGTCGTTGAAGTCGACCTTCGACAGCGTCTGGATGCCCACCACAGCCACCGTGGCGAACAGCGCCAGCGATGCCCCGCCGAGCACCGAATGCGGGATCGCGGCCACGACGGCCGCGGCTTTGGGGAGATAGCCCAGCACGATCATGATGACCCCCGCGGTGGCGACCACCCAGCGGCTCTTGACCTGCGTCAAGCGAACGAGCCCGACGTTCTCCGCGAAGCACGTGTACGGGAACGAGTTGAGGACGCCGCCGATCGTGGTCGCCATGCCGTCGGCGCGCAGTGCTCTGGCAATGTCGTTTGCTCCCACGCGTTTACCCACGATCTCGGCCGTCGCGAAGACGTCACCCGTGGTTTCCACCGCGGTGATGATCATGACGACGATCATCGAGATGATCGCGGTGGCGCTGAATGTGGGCCAGCCGAAGTAGAAGGGTGTGGTCACGCCGAGCCAGTGGGACGTACCTACCGCACTGAAGTCGACATCCCCGAGCAGCGCGGCAACCGCGGTGCCGAGGACCAGCCCGGCCAGCACGGCGATCGTCGCGAGGAACCCGCGGAAGAGCCGCTGCATCACGATGATGATCAGCAGCGTGCCCGCGGCATACGCGAGATCCTTCAGTGCCACATCCGTTTTCATCGCCTCGGTGGTCGTGCCACCGACGATGTCGTTGGCCGCGACGGGCAGGAGCGCGATCCCGATGATCGTGATGACCGATCCGGTCACGACCGGCGGGAAGAAGCGCAGCAGCTTCGAGAAGTACGGCGCCATGAAGAAGGTGAAGAGTCCGGCGACGATCACCGACCCGTACACCGACAGCAGACCGGGAACTCCCGACAACCCACCGGCTGTGCCGATCGCGATCATCGGGCTGACCGCCGCGAAGGTCACCCCCTGGATCAACGGGAGTTTGACGCCCACTTTCCAGAAGCCGACGGACTGGATGATCGTCGCGATGCCACACGTGAACAGGTCGGCATTGATGAGGTGGATCGTCTGTTCGGGCGACAGCTTCAGGGCGCCGGCGACGATGATCGGAACCAGCACCGCGCCGGCATAGAACGCCAGCACGTGCTGCATCCCGTACACCGCGAGCTTGGGGATCGGCAACACTTCGTCGACGGGATGCACGGCCTTGCGCGCGACGTCGGCTCGGTCCGTCTCAATCGGCATGGCCCACCTCCAGGCGAGAAGAAATTTCTGAGCGAATGTCCACGGCGAGAACCGCGCTGACGGCCCGGCGCCAATCCGCGGACCCGAGCGGGTCCGTGTAATAGCCGGACGCGGCCAGGACGTCGGACCGGAGAGCTTCGGCGCCGGGCAGCTCCGGATAGCGAAAAACGGTGGGCGCCAGCGTCGCAGCCGTGACGGTGAAGACCGCCGACCCGTCGTCGTCGCGGCGGCCGCTGACGACGGCACCCGAGCGTCCGTACTCGGCCAGCGCGATGGTGCGCAGTGCCGCCCTGGAACGCAGCGCCCGTTCCGGCAGGTGCACGGCCCGCAGCACCTCGCCGTGGGCCAGCGAGTTGGTCCCGTTGCCGGTGACCAGATCCGCGACCGGGTCCCATCGGGTCTGGCCGTCAGGAGTCCAGATCTCGGCCACGCCGTCGAGGGCGACGGCAAGCGACACCATCGACGCGGCCGCGAACGACCGGCAGATGTTGCCTCCGACGGTGGCGACGTTCCAGATCTTGAACGAGGCGAGCAACGCATTGGCGCAGTCGCCGAAGAGCTGCTGGGCCGGCCACTCGGCGCGGCGCGGGTAGCGCACGAGTTCGGCGATGGTGCAGGTGGCCGCGATGCGCAGTCCGTCGCCGGTGCGCTCGATGGGGCACCAGTCCATGGTCGTGAGGTCGACGACACCGGCGAGCTCGGCCTGCGGTTCGGAGAACGTCCACGTTCCGCCGGCGACTAAGGACTCGCCGTCGGCAAGGCGCAGGTCGTCGCGGGTGCGCGCGAATCGGTACCGGCTGACGGTGTGCAGGTCCATGGCTCAGCAGAAACCTGGAATCGTGGCCCACGCCTCCGGCGCCTGCTCCGCGCCTTCGCGGGTGATCGTGGCTTGGATCAAGCCGTACGGCCGGTCGGCGGCGTAGAAGACCTCGTTCGGGTTCTCCAGACCGAACGGGCTGAGGTCGACGACGAAGTGGTGCTTGTTGGGACATGACAACTTCACTTCGGCGACCACATCGAACGTCTCGAGGATCGCCTTGCCGATCTCGAACAGCGTCTGTTGCAACGCGAGTGAGTGGACGCCGGCGAACGTGGCGAGCACGACCTCGGTGATGGCCTCGTGCAGCGCGTTGAAGTCGAGGGCGGTGCCGTCGGTGTCAGTGCTGAGGTAGCGCCACCATGCGGTGATGGACGTGGCCATGATGCGGTCGTCGGTCTCGACCAGCGTGGTGTATTTGTCGCGGGGGAAGCCGTGGAACTCCGATCCGGTCGACTTGAGCACGACGCAGTCCTTGATGCCGGACACCACCCACGTCGTGTCGCCGGCCATCTGGACGACCGTCGTCCGGACGAACTTGCCGGCCCGGACAAACGAGTGGTCGTGCGGCCTGCCGTCGACGACGATTCGCTCCCACGCGTATTCCTCTGCCTCCCAACGACCTCCGGTGACCCATTCGAAATCACCGACGAAGTGCCGGCCCAGGGCAATCAGGAAATCCTCGGGCGACTTCACGCCCACTTCTTTCGCGTAGGCGTACACGGTGTTCTTCTGCGTGTCGGTCGCGACGACGTGCGAGTTGTCACCCGCGTAGTGGCATGCGCTGAAATCGCCCCGCAATTGCGAGGTGACGTTCAGATCGATGATGCGATGTACGGGGGTGTCCCGGACGATGCGCACGAGGCGGTTCTCCGCTTTGCCGTACTGATTCGACCCGAGGACGATGTCACCCACTGCCACGATTTCCCCTGACGCACGTTGAACGGCTTACCGCTGCAACGTACGTTTCAGTTTTTGTTGGGGCGTCACCATTTCGTTTCAACCGTGTGACGGTGTTTTCCGCTCCAGAGACGGCCGATATGGCCTGGACCTGGACGTAAACGGATCGTAACAATCTCGTCAGGGCGAATCTTTGCTGCAACGCTAGATTCAGTCCATGGATCTTCAGACCTTCAACTCTGCGTTGCCTGAGGAAGCCGAAGAGGTGCTGCGTCCCTGCGCCGATATTGCGTCCTGGCTCAGCGCGGTTGTCGCCGCGCGGCCTTTTGCGACCATCAGTGAACTCGAGTCGGCGGCCGCGCGCGCCGCCGCCGATTGGAGCGTCGACAACCTGGACCAGGCGCTGGCACAGCACCCGCGCATCGGCGAACGAGCCGACGGAACATCGGTCGAGTCCGGCCTCTCCCGCGGCGAACAGCCGGCCATGCCCGACGGGCTGGCAGCAACGATGGCCAGGGCCAACGCGGACTATGAGGCGAAGTTCGGGCGCATCTTCCTCATCCGCGCGAAGGGCCGCAGTGCCGCGGACATCTATGACGCCCTGCGATATCGGCTGTCGCTGGAACCCGAGGAGGAAGCCGCCATCGCCATCGGCCAGCTTCGGGAGATCGCACTGCTCCGCTTGGCAGAAAGGGTGACGCCATGACATCGCCGGCCGCGCAGACGTCCCTGTCCACCCATGTGCTCGACGCGGCCCGCGGGAAACC
Source organism: Mycobacterium sp. SMC-17 (assembly GCF_045310915.1). Lineage (NCBI taxonomy): Bacteria > Bacillati > Actinomycetota > Actinomycetes > Mycobacteriales > Mycobacteriaceae > Mycobacterium > Mycobacterium sp. SMC-17. Next base: position 29,607 of record NZ_JBJIAK010000050.1, read on the forward strand.
CGCCGCGGATCTCGAGGTCGTCCTGAGCCGAATGAACGAGCAGGTGGCGACCGCACACACCGACGACGACGGCCGAATTCGTTGGGACGTCCCACTGAATCCCGGTGACTACCAACTGCATTTCGCGACGGGCGCCTGGTTCGCCAGTGCCGATCGGGAGACGTTCTACCCCGCCGTCGACGTGCACGTCACGATCGGAGCGGGCCACACGCACGTCGCGCTGTTGCTCAGCCCGTTCGCATACACCACCTACAAGGGCAGCTGATGCGCGCGGACGAGCCGGACTCGCTGGAGGCGAGAATCGCGAATTGCTATGCGTCCCTTAGCCCGCAGGAACGCCGCGCTGCCGATGTGCTGCTCGCGCATGCGGGCGATGCCGGTACCTATCGCGCCAGCGAACTCGCCACCATGGCCGACGTCTCGAAGGCGACGTTCTCCCGGCTGGTGCGCGCCCTGGAATTCACCAACTTCGATGCCATGCGTGAGCACCTGCGCGCCCTGCGGCGATCAGGTGTGCCCGTCGCCATCGAGCGCGCGCCCGACGTCAGCGCCATCATCTCGCAGGACATCGCGAACCTGCACGCCATGCACGCGCTGCTGGATGAGGCCGTGGTCGAGGCCATCGCAGAGAAGATCGCCACTGCCCGTCGCGTCGCCGTCTGCGGCTACCGGAGCAGCCTGGCCGCGGCAACCGTGCTGAGGCTGAACCTCGCACAGATCCGGCCCGACACCTGGCTGGCGCCCAGTTCGGGTCAGTCCGTTGCCGAGGACATCGCGGACTTCGATGAGCAGGACCTCGTCATCGCGATGTCATTCCGGCGCCACGGCCGGTGGGCCAAAGAACTCGTCGACTGGGCTTCCGACTCGCGAATTCCGTTGGCGCTCTTCGCCGATGACCAACTGCGTGCGCTCGCGGCACGTGCCACCTGGTGGCTCGAATGCCCGAACGTCTCCCCCGGCGCGTTCGACAGCCACGCTGCGGTGATGAGCCTCGTTGCCGTGCTGTCCGATCGCGTCCTCGCCCTCACGCCTGACGGCGCGCAGCGCATCGACCGCGTCAACTCGGTCCACGAGACACTTGGCGCACCGCATCGAGCAACGAATCGGCGAACTCCGGGCGGCACATGACGAAGTCCGGCAGGTACGGATCGGGCCGGTTGTACCGCAGCGGCGAGCCGTCGAGACGCGACGCGAACAGCCCCGCCGCCTGCACCACGCCGGCCGGTGCCGCCGAGTCCCATTCCCACTGCCCGCCGGCGTGCACGTAGGCGTCGACGTCGCCGCGCACCACGGCCATCGCCTTGGCGCCGGCCGAGCCGATGCCGACGAGTTCCATGTCGAGCACATCGCGCAGCCACCACACGACGGCCGGCGGCCGGTAGGTACTGGTGGCAACGCGGATGGGGCCGGGACGACGCGGTGGCGGTCCGGTCACGGTGTCGGTGCGATGCACCTCGCCGTGCGCCGGTAGCGCGACGGCCGCGTCGGTGATGGACCCGTCCGGGCTGCCGTCGCGCTGCCACAGCGCGATGTGGACGGCCCAGTCCGGCCGCCCGCGCCCGAACTCGCGGGTGCCGTCGACAGGGTCGACGATCCACACCCGGTCCGAGCGCAGGCGCACCAGATCGTCGGCGGCCTCCTCGGACAGGATGGCGTCGTCGGGGCGGGCCGTGCGCAGCCGATCGAGAATCAGCGTGTTGGCGTGCCGGTCGCCGGCCGCGCCGAGGGTGTACGGATCGTGGGAGCCGAGCCGGTCGCGCACCGACAGCAGGAATTCCCCGGCCTCCTGCGCGACCTCGGCGGCCAGCGCGACATCGGTCTGCGCCCTGCCACTGTCCGCCATGCCCATGAGTATCGCCGAGGGCAACGTCACAGCCGAAATCGCCCATTCACAGGCACGTTGCAGGCTGCTGGCAGGTCCTGCCGAAATAGGCCTCATAGCATTTCGGACAACTATTTACCGGGTAGTCAGCAAGGAGGACGTCATGAAGTTGGCGAAGACATTCGGATTCGTGGGCATCGCCGCAGCAGTGACGATGGGCGTACTCGGCGTGACCAACGCACCTGCGCCGGCCGTCGCGCCCGTCGCCTCGTCGGGACATGGCGCCACGTCGGGTGAATACACCCAGCCGACGGTCGCCGGTATCAACATGGGCTCCACCGAAGCGCCGACGACGCCCAGCAGCGTCGAGCCCGTCACCGTCGCTTCCCCGCCGGTGAAGGCCAAGCCGTACTCCGGCTGAGCTGACCGACAGGCACGGAAAAGGGCTCCGGAATTCCCGGAGCCCTTTTCCTTTGGGGCACAGCCTACTTCGGTGTCGCACCCGGAGCGCGGACCACCATCGGCACGGCCGGGAAGTACGACGCCATCTCCGACCGCGACCGGCGCAGCGCCGCGGTGCCGTAGCCGCGGTGGCGGTACTCGGGGTGGACCCAGATGCGGACGTTGACCTCGCCGCCGTCCAGCTCACCGAACACCATGCCGACCTTGGCGCCGTCTTCCTCGGCCACGAACCACACCGCTTCCTCGGCGTTGACGCGGGCAAGCGCGGCCTTGATCTCGTCGTCCAGGTCGCCGGCGGCACGGCCCGAGCCGTCACCGGACGCACCGACATCGGTGGTGCGGGTGGCGAAGATGTCGCGGTCGGCGGCACCGGAGAACGGGCGCAGCGACAGGTTGTCCCCGAAGCTGGCGGGGCGGTCCTTCACCGCAAAGGACAACTGGCTGTTCAGATCTTCCAGCTCGTCGGCGATGCGCTTGCGGGCGTCCTTGGTCAGCAGATCGAAGGACATCGCCATGACCTGCTCGCCCCCGGCATGCGAGGTGCCCAGCAGCTTCGCGATGGCATCAACGGCGGCAGCCTTGTTGTCGGCTTCGACGATGACGTCGAGCACCTCGTGCCGGCGGTCCAGTGCTTTCTGGAGCGCATCGGTGATCTCGCGGCGGGCTGCGGCCTTGTCGTGGTCGGTCATGCCGACGAGCCTAGAGCACTACCGATCGGTAGGACTGCCGAAATCACTACGCAAATCGCCACCTGTGTGCAAACTGCGATCAAAAGGCCGGCCACGGGATCGGCCGGTGCCGATCCGGGGTGGGCATGATCGGATTGTCAAGCAGCTCAACAACTCTCGCCTGCAGCGCGGCAATCTCAGGGCGGGTGAGGTGTGGGGCCAGCGTCGCGGCGAGACCGTCGTGCAGGGCGTCCCGCAATGCGGCGACCGCACCGAGCACGTCGTCGTCGATCGGTTTTCCGGCCCAGCCCCACAGCACCGTCCGCAGCTTGTCGTCGGCATGCAGGCTGACGCCGTGGTCGACGCCGTACACCTGGCCGTCGGCACCGGCCAGCACGTGGCCGCCCTTGCGGTCGGCGTTGTTGATCAGCACGTCGAACACCGCCAGCCGGTGCAGCCGGGCGTCGTCGGCGTGTACCAGCACCACTTCGTCGCCCTTGTGGTCGTAGGCGCGCAGGATGGGCAGGTATCCCGCCGGCACCCGGCCGGCCGGTACGAGGTCGACGAGGTCCGGGCCGGGCGGCGGTTCGGTTTCGCTGAGCGCGTCGCCAGGCTGGTCGACCCAGCGCTGCACCATGCCCGGGCCCGCCGGGCCGTCACGAATGATGGTGTGCGGCACCAGGTTCCAGCCCAGCGCGGCAGACACCAGGTAAGCCGCCAGCTCGCGTCCGGCCAGGGTGCCGTCGGGGAAGTCCCACAGCGGCGCCTCCCCGGAGATCGGCTTGTACACGCAGTGCAGCAGGGCATCGTCCAGCTCGGCTTCGCACAGGAACGTGGCGTTGCTGGCCGACCTGATGCGCCCGAGCGCCGTCAGCTCACCGCGTTGCAGAATCCGCTCGGCGTCAGGAGGCGTCATCCGGCTCATCACCGTCGGCATCCAGCATGCCGCGCCGATACCCGTTGGTGCGCACGCAGATATGCCCCTCCGGGTCGAGCGGCTCCTCGCACAGCGGGCACGGCGGCCGGCCGGCGGAGATCACCCGGTTGGAGCGGTTCGCGAAGTCCCGGGCCGACCGCGGACTCAGGAACACCCGCACGGCGTCGGGACCTTCCTCGGCGTCGTCGAGCACGACGGAGGCATCGAATTCCGAGTCGGTGACGGCCAGCAGCTCGACCACCACGGTCTGCGCTTCGGAGTCCCAACCCAGACCCATGGTGCCGACCCGGAATTCGGCGTCCACAGGCATCACGAGTGGGTTGAGGTCGGTCACCTCGCCGGTGTCGGGCGGGATCGGCGTGCCGAACCGGCGGTTGATCTCGACCAGCAGGGCGGAGATGCGTTCGGCCAGGACCGCGACTTGCTGCTTCTCCAGCATGACCGAGACGACCCGCTGGTCGTGCACGGCCTGCAGGTAGAACGTCCGGTTACCAGGCTGCCCAACGGTCCCGGCCACGAAGCGGTCGGGAGAACGGAAGACGTGAATTGCGCGAGCCATGGCACCTTTCAAAATACCGGTTCACCGGTCTAATCGGTCGAGCCGCCGACGGTTGCGTCGTGTGTCGGTACGGCATCGTCGGGCTTGCCGGGCTGGTCGGATTTGGGTTCCGCGGGCGGGGGGCGAAGCGACGAGGAGAGATCCGTGCCGGTGTGGTTGACGTGCAGGACGAACGGCCGGTGCGGCGTGTAGCGGATGACGCTCATCGAGGCCGGGTCGGCGACGATCCGCTGGAAGCCGTCGAGGTGCACGCCCAGGGCGTCGGCCAGCACCGCCTTGATGACGTCGCCGTGCGTGCAGGCGATCCACAGCGTGTCGCCGTCGTGCTCCTGCGCCAGGGCCCGGTCGATCTCGCGGACGGCGGCCACCGCGCGCGACTGCACCTGGGCCAGCCCCTCACCGTCCGGGAACACCGCGGCGCTGGGCTGCTGCTGGATGACGGGCCACAGCGGCTCTTTGACGAGGTCGGCGATCTTGCGGCCGGTCCAGCCGCCGTAGTCGACCTCGGTCAGCCGGTCGTCGACGCGCGGTTCGATACCGAGCGCCGCGGCCAGCGGGGCGACAGTGTTCTGGCAGCGCAGCAGCGGCGAACGGACGATGGCCTTGACCGGCAGCTCGCCGATTCGGGCGACGACACCGTCGGCCTGCGCGCGGCCCTTGTCGTCGAGGTCGACGCCCTCGGACCGGCCGGCCAGGGTGTGGGCGGTGTTGGACGTCGAGCGTCCGTGCCGCAGCAAGATGACGGTCATGCGGCCACCACCCCGGTGCCGAGCAGCGCCAGCACCGTCGCGCCGAGCACGACGCGGTAGCCGACGAACCAGTACATGCTGTGCCGCACCAGGAATTTCAGGAACCAGGACACCGCGGCGTAGCCGACGACGAACGCGATCAAGATGGCGACGGTCAGCTGCGCGCCGGTGGCGCTCATGCCTTCGGTGACGGGCTTGAAGGCGTCGGGCAGCGAGAACAGGCCGGAGGCCAGCACCGCCGGGATGGCGAGCAGGAAGCCGAAGCGCGCCGCCAGCTCGCGGTTCATGCCGAGGAACAGGCCGGCGCTGATGGTCGCGCCGGACCGCGACACCCCCGGCACCAGCGCCAGGCACTGCGCCAGGCCGACGATGACGCTGTCCTTCCAGGTCAGCTGCTCGACGTCGCGGGTCTGCTTGCCGGCGTACTCGGCGAGGGCGATCACCGCGGAGAACACGATCATCGCGGTGGCGATGACCCACAGATTGCGGGCGCCGGAACGGATCTGGTCCTTGAACAGCAGTCCCAGCACACAGATCGGGATGGTGCCGATGATCACCCACCAGCCCAGCCAGTAGTCGGCGGTGCGGCGGGCAGCGTCGGTCAGCCCGGCGAACCAGGCGGTGAGGATGCGCCAGATGTCCTTGGCGAAATAGATCAGCACCGCGGCCTCGGTCCCGAGCTGGGTGACCGCGGTGAACGACGCGCCCGCATCATCGGCGAAGAAAACCCGGGAGGCGATGGCCAGATGGCCCGACGACGACACCGGCAGAAACTCGGTGAGCCCCTGGAGGACGGCCAGCACGATCGTCTGCCACCAGCTCATGGCTGCCACGTCAGTCACGCCGACGACCGTACCGTGAGCGGCAGGCGCAGGCGTTAGTGGTTGCGCTGCACCGGTTGTGCGTCGGCGACCGCGTCGCGTACGGCGGCGGCGAGACTGCGCTCGTCGTGCACGTCGACGTGCGCCAGGCTTCGCGAGGACACCGCGACGACGTCCTCTTCCTGCGGCACCGGCCCCGACAGACGCGGGCGGTAGACCTCCACAATCAACACGCGCTTGTCGTCAAGGCGAAATGAAAAACTCCGGCCGTCGCCAACTTGGCCAAACCCGCTGGCCCGCAGACCTGTCGAAAGGTCTTCGATAGCAAAATTACCGTTGGCCAGATCGCCGTCGGTGGCAATGCTCATGGTCCCGACCATACCCCTCCGGTACGTGACGTACCCGCCTGAAGCAGATAATTGACGTCAAAATATTTGCCTAAACTGGCAATTAGCGATTAACCGCCGTTCACCGACCGAAAGCCAGCCTGTGTCAATGGATCACCATCCCATTAATTGTCGGCTGCGTGAATATCGGGTGGGTCTAACGAGATTCGCGACGGCCGCGCTGGCCGTCGGCACGCTGGCGGCGTGCTCGTCACATCCGGCCGAGACGGCGCCGCCGACCATCTCGCCCGCACGCGCCGCGGTGTCACCCCCGGTCACCGGCGCTCCCGACGGCGTCGTCCGCTCCCTTCCCGGGCCCGGCACCGGCGCCGCCTTCGACACGGCGACGGCGTCGCTCGTCGTGCTCGGCACCGACGCCGGACGTCCGGTGGTGACGGTGCCCGGCACACCGCCGGTGGTCCTGCCGGCCGCTGCGACGGGCGTCACAGTCGACGGCGCGGGCACGGCGTTCCTGTCCACCCGCGGCGGCTACCTGCGGTTCGACATCGGCAAGCGCACGGTGCAAGCGGTCACGGTCGACGGCCAGTCCGGCACCGATTTCACCTCGATCGCCCGGCGGGCCGACGGGAAACTGGCATTGGGCACCGCCGACGGGGCGGTGCTGATCGTCGACGGCACCGCGGTGAAGTCCCGGATGAAGGCCTTCGCCCGCGTGGACGGCCTTGCCGCGCAAGGCAATACCGTCGTGGTCCTGGACCGCGGGCAAACCTCGGTGACCGAGGTGAACGCCGACGGCACCGACGTCGCCCAGGCGCTACGCGCCGGTGAAGGCGCCACCACGCTGGCCGCCGATCCCGCCGGGCGGGTGCTGGTGGCCGACACGCGCGGCGACGGCCTGCTGGTCTTCGGGACGACACCGCTCATGCTGCGGCAGCAGGCGCCGGTGCGGGGCGCGCCGTACGGCATCGTCGGATCGGCGAAACTCGCCTGGGTTTCACAGACCGCGACGAACAGCGTGGTTGGTTACGATCTTTCGACTGGTATCCCCGTCGAGAAAGTCCGATATCGCACCGTGCAGCAGCCCGACGTCCTCTCCTTCGACGAACGCACCGGCACCTTGTTCGTGGTGTCGGGGTCGGGCGCCGGGGTCCAGGTGATCGCGAACGCCGCCGCGGGGCCGGGGTCGGGCGGCCACTGATGCAGCGGGGGCGGATGCCGGCAGCGTGGGCGGAGGACTTGTCCGACGACTACGAATGGATTCCGCTCCGACTGCCGCCGGAAGTGACCAGGCTGTCGGCGTCGATCCGGCTGTCGATCGAGGCCGAATACCGCGGGTGGGAACTGACGCGCGTGCGCCTCTATACCGACGGTTCGCGCCGGGTGCTGCTGCGCCGCCGCAAGATCAGGACGGGCGACGCGACGGGAAATGTGCCCGGGGCGGGCGAAACGACGGGCCAGGTGCCCGATAGGTTGGCGCCCGAACAGCCGTCGATGTGAGGAGCCGTTGATGTATCGCGCCCTGCGCTGGGTGTTCTTCCTGGTGTCCCCGGAGCGGATTCACACCTGGGTGTTCGCGCTGCTGCGCGTCGCGACCGGATTGGCCGTCAGCCGCCGGTTGCTGGCCAAGTGGCTGGCCCCGTCGGATCCGGTGTTGGAGACGACGGTGTTCGGCGTGACGTTCCCGGGCCCGGTGGGCCTGGCAGCCGGCTTCGACAAGAACGGCAGTGGCATCAACGCCTGGGGCCCACTGGGTTTCGGCTACGCCGAGGTGGGCACCGTGACGGCGCAGGCGCAGCCCGGCAACCCGGCGCCGCGGCTTTTCCGGCTGCCCGAGGATCGCGCGCTGCTGAACCGCATGGGCTTCAACAACCACGGGGCAGGCGAGCTCGCCATCAAGCTGACCCGCAGCCAGTCCACCGTGCCCATCGGCGTGAACATCGGCAAGACCAAGGTCACCCCGCCCGAACACGCCGTCGATGACTACGCCGAGAGCACCCGCCTGTGCGGGCCACTGGCCGACTTCGTCGTGGTGAACGTCAGCTCGCCGAACACGCCCGGGCTGCGTGACCTACAGGCCGTGGCGTCGCTACGACCGATCCTGGCCGCCGTGCGCGCCGAGACGACCAAGCCCGTGCTGGTGAAGATCGCGCCCGACCTGTCCGACGACGACGTCGACGAGATCGCCGACCTGGCCGTCGAACTGGGCCTCGCGGGGATCGTCGCGACCAACACCACGATCTCTCGTGAAGGGCTGCTGACGCCCGGCGTCGCCGAGCTGGGCGCGGGCGGCGTGTCCGGGGCGCCGGTGGCCGCGCGGTCGCTCGAGATCCTGCGGCGGCTGCACAAGCGCGTCGGCGATCAGCTGGTGCTGATCAGCGTCGGTGGCATCGAGACCGCCGACGACGCCTGGGAGCGCATCCTCGCCGGCGCCTCCCTGGTGCAGGGCTACACCGGCTTCATCTACGGCGGCGGCCTGTGGGCCAAGCACATTCACGACGGCGTGGCCGCGAAGTTGAAGGCCGGTGGCTTCGCTTCACTGGCCGATGCGGTGGGTTCGGGCGCGTAGCTCGGCCTAGTAAACCTCCAGCGGCATGACACCGAGTTCGTCCAAGGTCTGCTGCACGTGCTCGCGCAGCACGGCCTTGGTGTTCTCGGCGCCTACCTGATAGCCCACGACGCCCAGGGTGACCTTGCCGTTGTGGCGCAGGGCCGTCACCACCAGCAGGCCGCCGGGCTGCTCGATGTCGCGTTTCTTGACGTTCTGCTCGACACCCCAACAGATCACGTAATCGGCCTGGCGGACTCCGTCGATACGGCCGACCAGCTCCGGCACGTCGCCGACATTGGAGCAGGTCACCGGAAGCTCGCCGAGCACCATGGCCGCAGTATGGCGGACCGCCCGCCGCGGGATGAACGGCGTCAGTGGCAACAGCTGGAAGGACTCGTCCGGCTGCTCCCGGGCGCGGCGCAGCGCGGTGCGGATCTCGCCGCGCAGCGCAGTCAGGTCGGTTGTGGCCGAAGCGGGATCGACGGTGAACGTCGTGAACGTCATCGCGTTGGCCCTGGTGTCCTCGAAGGACGTGCGGTCGTTGATCGCGACCATCAACGAGATGGCGCCGTCCCGCGCACGCTGGCGGCCCATCCGTACGCCCAGTCGCGTGGCGAACGCAGCGACCAGTGAATGGCCGTTTCCGCCGAGTTCTACTGCACGCGCATCGAAGTGATCGAGGTCGATGATGGCGGACGCGAACGGCACGTGCACGAGTTCGTCACCGGAGGCAGACCCTCCTGTCGACGGTGTTGCCGTCATCTCGCCGCGCCGCTCTCGGGCCAGTTTGGCGGCGACCTTGACCGTCCTCCGGAGCTCCGGCAGGTCCCTGAAGGTCTGTCGCAGGTCGGAACGGATCGCCTGCAGACGGGTCCGGGATCGCGGCCGCTCGTAGCCGAGGTCGCGCTCGTTGCCCAGGACCGCGTCCATGAACGCGACGACCGAGCCGCTGCCGTCGATCAGACAGTGCGAGAGCACTATCGCGACCGCCGTCGAGCCATCGGTGAAAGGCTGCACCCCCAGGTGCCAACCCGGCCCGCGCTCGGGATCGATCGGGATCTGGGCACGCTCCTCCAGCCAGTCGCTCAGTCCTGAACGTGGACAGGGAGTTTCGGCGACGTCGACCGGCCGCGGCGGGCCTGACGCGGCCACCCAACGATGACGGCCGAACGGCAGTGGGGAGCGCTCGATGTACCGCGCCACCATCCCCTTGCCGAAGTTCTCGTTGAACCGGCGCAACCCGTCGAGGTCCACCGGCCCCTCGTAGAACCACAGCGCCATGCCGACCTGGACCCGGCCATTGGCCCGGTACGACAGGAAGGTGGCCTGGTCGATGTAGTCGAGGCGGTCCTCGTCCGTCGGCGCCGAGCGCTTATTCACCGAAGTGGATGTGGACAAAGCTGATGGCCCCCTTCAGGTTCGGCAAGCGTCGCTGCCCCGACCTCGGTCCGATAGTAGGTCGGGCGATGACGAGCCGCGACCCGGCGCGCGCGGCCTATTTCTGCTCGTACGTGCCGTGGATGACGGCCCGGGCGATGGCCTGCGTGAACAGGTTGAAGCCCAGGAACGCCGGGGTGGCATCCTCGGGGATGTCCAGCTTTTCCACAGGTAGTGCGTGCACCGCGATGTAGTAGCGGTGCGGGCCGTGGCCGGCCGGCGGGGCGGCGCCCAGGAAGCGCTTGAGGCTCGCGTCGTTGGTCAGAGTGATGGCGCCGCCGGGCAGCGCCTCGCCGTTGCCCGCGTCGGCGGCCAGCTCGGTCACGTCGGCGGGCAGGTTGGCGACGGCCCAGTGCCAGAAGCCCGACGCGGTCGGTGCGTCGGGGTCGTAGACGGTGACGGCGAAGCTGCGGGTCTCGGCCGGGAAGCCCGACCAGCTCAGCTGCGGCGAGACGTCTTCTCCCCCGGCGCCGAAGATGCCACTGACCTGAGCGTTGGCCAACGGGCCGCCGTCGGTCAGCGATGTCGAGGTCAGGGTGAAGGTCGGCAGCTGCGGCAGGTTGTCATACGGCGAAGCGGTCATGTTGTCCTTAAGTTTGTAGTTGCAGTTACTTCGTATTGCTGAGCGTTACGTTTGGCTGTGACCCGGGTGGGTCG